>NZ_JBKORF010000076.1:0-63375 GCF_047314685.1 Shewanella sp. BJSY2023SW001 | reverse complement strand
TGTCTGGTGACAATAGCATTGTGGTCCCACCTGATCCCATCCCGAACTCAGAAGTGAAACGCAATCGCGCCGATGGTAGTGTGGGGTCTCCCCATGTGAGAGTAGGTCATCGCCAGACGCCCAATTTTAGTAGTGCGCCAAGGCGTGATACTAAAGGAGCGGTAGTTCAGTTGGTTAGAATACCGGCCTGTCACGCCGGGGGTCGCGGGTTCGAGTCCCGTCCGCTCCGCCAACTTAAAGAGAAAGCCTCATCGAAAGATGAGGCTTTTTTCGTTTTGATTCTTTTCTGCAAATTTACAGAGTCATCCTTATAGGTCAGGAATATCCCGGTTCTTGAGGTTGACGATTGAGAATGCATAAGTGCTATCGTTATATTCGCTTTGGCTGTAGGATTCGTTTGAGTCTGTGACTTGGGTACTTAACCGAAATTTTTTTGTCGTTATAATAGTCATATTCTATTACAGGTGATGATTGTGGATTGTCGTATCGGTTGCGGTGCCTGTTGTATTGCACCCTCCATCAGCAGTGCCATTCCTGGGATGCCGCAAGGTAAACCTGCAGGGGTTCGTTGTGTGCAACTTGATGACAACAATCTATGTCGCCTCTTTGGTTCCCCTGAACGTCCCGATGTGTGTAGTGATTTCTCCGCATCGGTAGATGTATGTGGTAACAGCAACGAAGAGGCGCTCTGGCTGATAGGCTCTTTAGAGGTGGAAACCTCTTTCTGAAGGTGAAAGATGCAGTTAACGCGTTATACAGATTTTGGAATAAGAACTCTTATGTATCTGGCAATTCAACCGGAGCGTGAGACTTTATTTCGAATCGCAGAGATCACAGAGGTTTTTGATCTTTCACCTAATCATGTCTCCAAGATAGTACATCACCTGGGTAAGCTGGGATATTTGCAAACAATACGCGGCAAGAGCGGTGGTTTTCGTTTGGGGATGACTCCGGAGCTGATCAATGTCGGCGAGCTGGTGCGGGCACTGGAAAATTCACTGGCGCCTATTGATTGCAGCAAGCCTTATTGTCGGCTGACTCCTGCTTGTCAGTTGAAAGGGGTCTTGGCTCAAGCTGTGGATGCCTATCTGGCTGTGCTCGACCGTTATACCCTGGCAGACATTGTCAGTAACCAACAGGAGCTGCGAGCCTTGCTGCCGGATCTGGAAATCCCTGTATTACAACTCTGATTAGAGTTTTTCACCGCTGGTATTCTGCTTCTGGGCCAAAGAGATTGGCAGTAAGTTAGATACAGGCACCAGAGTGACTCCTATCTTTGCCAGCTCTGGCAGTCTCTTCTTGAGGAATTGCATACTCTCTGGGTAAGGGTGAGCTATCATCAAGGCTTCACCTTCGCTTTGGGCCTTGGCTATTGCCAAGTCCAACTGTCTTTCGAAAGCCTGTTCGGTTAGTTGATTATCCAAGAATACCTGACGTCTCAGCAGCGGAACACCCAAGGCATCGGCCTTCTCGCCAGCTTTAGTGTAGCGGGTAGTAACACTGTCAATAAAGAAGTGATCTTCCTGTAGCAATACTTCCATTAACCAGCCCATAGGTTGCTCGAGTTGAGTCAACAAACTCCCCATATGGTTGTTACTTCCCCTGGCAAAGGGCACACTCTGCAAGGCTTGTTTGAGAGTTGCTTTAAACTCGGTTTCTGACATCTGGTTGTTGAGTCCACCAGGCCCCATGGCCTTGCCGTTAAGCGCCTGCATAGGGAGGTGCACCATGATTTCGTGGCCCTTGCTGTGAGCCTGGCGAGCCAGTTGTTGCCCGAGTGGGGTATGTGGCAATACAGACAAGGTCACGGCTGAAGGCAAGGACAGGGCGGCCTCATCTGTATGGCGGTAGCCAATATCATCGATGACGATTGCCAGTCTGGCTCCCCACGCGGGAGAGCAACTTACGACCAGCAGTAGTAAGTAGAAACAATAGCGCACGTTTTATATTAATTTTATTTATTTGATTGTATCCATGCCACCGCCGAGTTGATGGCTCTATCGCTGGCGGTATCTGCATGGGGAGATATGAGGTCGATTATAGGCACAGTTTTGTTATCGGAAACAGTATTGGGTGCGATTTTTATATCGGGTTCCACCCCTTTGGCGTTAATATCCTGGCCCTTGGGTGTGGTATATCGGGCTATGGTCAGCTTGATGGTATTACCATCGATAAGTGTTGGGATCAGGCTTTGTACTGTGCCTTTACCGAAGCTGGTTTCACCTATCACCTTGGCACGGTTGTTCTCCTGCAGCGCTGCGGCCAGTACTTCGGATGCTGAAGCTGAACCGCGATTGATCAGTACTAATATGGGCACGCCGGCCAGCATGGTTTGCGGAGATGCATAGTAATCTGAGTTGGCATCGAAAAAGCGTCCTTCGGTAGCGACTATGCGGCCCTTATCCAGAAATAGATCCGCTATCCGAATCGCCTGATCCAGCAAGCCTCCGGGATTGTTGCGCAAATCCAGAATCAAACCATTTAGTGACTGCTGTTGCCACTCGCTCAACTGGTGGACTATGTCGCGGGTCGAATCTTCCTGAAAACTTGCCAGGCGAATATAGCCAATGTCGTTAGTGAGCATTTTCCCAAGCACAGAGTGGATGCTGATAGTGGCCGGTTTGAGGCTGACTTCAAAGCTGACATCCGAGTGAGCATGATGCAGCTGTAGTGATAACTCACGGTTGCTGCTGCTGAATTGCTTTATTTGGCTAAGCACCTCTTCCAGAGACTGCTTGGCAATACTCTCACCATTGACGGCAGTAACAATATCGCCGGCCATGATCCCGGCTTGTTCGGCCGGAGAACCGGGAAAGGGCGCGATAATTCTGAGCTTTTCCCCTTCGGTGGACACTTCAAAGCCGTAGCCGAAGTATTCCCCACGGTTGCTGTCTCTGAGGCTGCTCATCTGCTCCGGTTTCAGAAAGCCGGAATAAGGGTCGAGATGTTGGAATATGCCTTCAATGGCGGCATCGACAAGTTCTTTGCGGCTGATATCCCTGACGTAGTAGGTTTCCACTGTATCCATCACATCCAGCAATAATGAAAGCTCGTGGGTGTGACTGGGTTTGGGAAAGTTTTCGTGGCTGGCCAGGCTGAGAGAGACTCCCATGATGATACCCAAGCCGATATACAGCAGGTTGCGAATAGAGTTGCCCATGTTGCCCCCTTTGAAGTACCGGGGGCTGATGATTAGCGCCGACAGTAATTTGCCGGGTCGACAGCTTGCCCCTTATGCCTTATTTCAAAGTATAGGCCAGGCTCGGTTTGTCCTCCGGAACTTCCTACCAGTGCCACGGCTTCGCCGGCCTTGACTGAATCGCCTGCATCTTTCAGCAATGCCTGGGCGTGGCCATAAAGGCTCATATAACCTTTGCCGTGGTCGACAACCAGCACCATACCAAAACCGCGCAGCCAATCGGCATAGATCACCTTACCTGCGGCTACGGCACTGACAGACTGGCCCTCTGGAGCAGACAGCATGACACCTTTCCAGCGCACACTGCCGGAGCGCTGACTGCCAAAGCTGTTTTTGATCCTGCCCTTGGTGGGCCAGTTGAGGGCGCCACGGGACTTGGCCAACCCTTCCATGCTGGGGCTATCGCGCATAGCGGCCAGTGCTTGCTCGACAACCCGCTTCAGTGATGCTTCTTCTATCTGCAGTTGCTCCAGATCCGAGGCCTTACTACTGATGGTGCGTTGCAGTTCCTTCAGTGTTTGCTGTCGTTGATCCTGTTCTTGATTGAGGCGTTTGGATTGAGCCTTCTGATCCAGTACCAGCTGGTTGAGTCTATTGCGTTCCTGCTGCTCGCTCTGCTGTACTGCCGATAATTCCTGACGGGTCTGTTTCAGTTGTTCTATGGCCTGCATTCTGGCCTTGTTGAGGTATTCATAGTAAGCCAGCATTCGTTCTATGGTGGCCGGGTCTTGCTGGTTGAGCAGCATCTTGCTGTAGTCATGATTCCCGGCGAGATAGGCGCTGGTCAGTTGCTGGGCCAGGGTTTGCTGTTGGCTTTCTTTGAGCTTGTCCAGTTGTACGGCTCTTTGTTTCAGGTCTGCAAGGCGTTTTTCGGTATCGCGGAGGGCATTTTCTGTGTGGTTGACCTTACGGGCGGCATCGGCAATAGCCTGTTCGTCTTTTTTCAGCAGTTGCAGCAGTTTTTCCCGTTGTTTGCCTGTGTCTCTCAGGGCATTTTGCTGAGCGGTGATCTGGGATTGCAGTGCCTTTAACTCGGACTGACGCCGCTCCAGATCGGATGCCTGCAGCTGAGAGGAAAACACGAGAAAGCCAGCAAGTATGCTGGCTTTGGCTAAAATACGCTTCTGCACCGGGTCAGTGTTACTCTTTTGTATGGATTAACGGACGCCCTGTCATTTCGTCAGGAATGCTCTGTCCCATTAGTGTCAGCATGGTTGGGGCGATATCACTCAGGCGGCCACCTTCATCGATTGTGGCCTTGCGGCCGACATAGATAAAGGGCACCAGCTCACTGGTGTGGGCGGTATGAGCCTGGCCCGTGGTTTCGTCCACCATCTGCTCGGCATTGCCATGGTCGGCAGTGATGATGCACTCACCATCTACCTTGGCTAGTGCGTCCACTACTCGGCCTATGCAGGCATCTACAGCTTCGCAAGCCTTGACCGCAGCATCAAACTTGCCGGTATGGCCAACCATGTCACCGTTGGGATAGTTACAGATAATGACATCATATTTAGTTGATTCAATAGCTTCAACTAACTTATCTGTCAGTTCTGTCGAACTCATCTCGGGTTGCAAGTCGTAGGTGGCGACTTTGGGCGAGTTGATCAGAATACGGTCTTCACCCTCGAATGGTTGTTCTTTGCCGCCGTTGAAGAAGAAGGTTACGTGGGCATATTTCTCGGTTTCAGAAATACGCAGCTGGGTCAGACCGCGATTCTGCAGTACCTCGCCCAGGGTGTTGACCAGGTCTTCCGATGGGAAGGCTACCGGAGCCTTGATATCGGCGGCATACTCTGTGAGCATGACAAAGTTGACCTTGGGCGTCACTGCGCGTTCAAAACCATTGAAGTCCGGATTGACGAAGGCGCGGGTGATCTGTCTGGCGCGGTCGGCACGGAAGTTCATGAAAATTAGCGCATCGCCATCGTGCAGCTTTGTGGCCTTACCTTGATCCAGAATCGCTGTTGCGGCAACAAACTCATCGTTTTCATCGCGGCCGTAGGCAGCTTCCAATGCGGTTACGGCAGAGTCGGCACTGTAGTTACCCTCACCTTGAGTGATCAGATCGTAGGCTTGGGAGACTCGGTCCCAGCGATTGTCCCTGTCCATGGCGTAGTAGCGGCCAACGATGGAGGCTATGCGACCTCGGCCTAATTCGGCAAACAGCTTGTCGAAGTGTTCCAGACTGGCTTTAGCACTGCGTGGCGGGGTATCGCGCCCATCGAGGAAGGCGTGCAGGTAAACCTGCTTGGCACCACGTTTGACGGCCATGCGGCACATGGCTTCAAGATGATCTTCATGGCTGTGAACACCGCCGGGTGATAACAACCCCATGATGTGCACTGCGCCGTCTGTTTTGATGGCGGCGTCGACAGCCTCGATCAGTGCTTGAGTTTGCTCAAATTCGCCATCTTCAATGGCCTTGCTGATGCGGGTCAGTTCCTGATAAACGATACGGCCGGAACCAATATTGATATGACCCACTTCAGAGTTACCCATCTGCCCGTCAGGCAAACCTACATCTTTACCTGAGCCGGAAATCAAACTGTGGGCGTATTCGGCGTTGAGTCTGTCGAGAACCGGAGTGTTGGCATGATGTACGGCATTCATATGCGTGCCTTCACGATAACCCCAGCCGTCCAGAATAAGCAGTGCCAAAGGACGTTTGCTTGTGTTCATGTTGATACCTGTAAAGTTGAAAGAATCGGTCAAATCTGAAATTGGTTAAATATTACTACGTCTGCCCTGGGGGCAAAAGCCATTTACCCCGATTGCGACAATTGGAAGGGTCGCGATTTAACGCCGACTCAAGGGGCAAAACTGCGGCGAAACAGCTGCAATCTGCCTGGCCTCTGGGTATACTCTGCGCTTGTCCTAAATGGCCCAATAGATAACAGGCAGTAAAAAATGCAGGAATATATAGAGTTTCTTAAAGCCCACCCCATGCTGAGCCTGGCCTGGGCGGGGTTGTTTATCGCCGTGATTGTAACCCTGTTCAAATCCGGTTTTTCCAAGGTTAAAAGCGTAGATCATCAGCAGGCGATTTTCTTGATGAATAAGGAAGACGCCAAGGTGGTCGATGTGCGAGCCAAGGACGATTTTCGCAAGGGACACATTCTCAATGCCTTGAATGTGCCTATGGCCGATATCAAAAATAATCAGACTACCAACCTTGAAAAGTACAAAACCACACCCATTATACTGGTATGCAACGCTGGCATGACCTCATCTCAAGCGGCTCAGATTTTGGTTAAGCAAGGCTTTGAAAAAGTCTTTAACCTCAAAGGTGGTATGGGTGATTGGCAGGCAGCAAATATGCCTGTATCCAAAAGCAAAAGATAATGAGTGTCGGCGGTTGTCATTGCATTTGGCGCCGCTCTGTTAGTAGAGTGGCCATATTGAAGTGGCAACCGGCATCCTGAGTTCTGTTCCGGCGCTGAACAGATGAATAGCAGGGATGATGACTGGGAGTCGCAATCGACCCGAGTAACATACACCCTAAACACCGGCTCATTGCAAGCCGAGACTAAATGGATAGGTAGGAATTATGGCTGAAGTAGCAAACAACGAACAACAAGCCCCACAGTTCAACATTCAACGTGTGTATATCAAGGATGTTTCTTTCGAAACTCCTAACAGCCCAGCGGTATTCCAGAAAGAGTGGAATCCTGAAGTTAAGCTGGATCTGGATACCCGTAGCGCCAAGCTGGCCGACGACGTTTTTGAAGTAGTACTGTCACTGACTGTGACCGCCAAAAATGGTGAAGAAACAGCTTTCTTGTGTGAAGTACAACAAGCCGGTATCTTCTCTATCTCTGGTCTGAGCGATCCTCAACTGGCTCATTCTCTGGGCGCTTACTGCCCTAACATCCTGTTCCCTTATGCCCGTGAAACCGTGGCCAGCCTGGTATCCCGTGGTACTTTCCCACAGCTGAACCTGGCACCTGTGAACTTCGACGCCCTGTTCGCTCAGTATGTGCAGCAGCGTCAAGCCGCCGCCGAGCAAGCTCCGGCCGAAGAAGCAAACGCGTAATCAGCCGATGAAAGACACTGCCGAAATAACGGTATTGGGGGCGGGCTCTTATGGCACCGCCCTTGCCATTTCTTTGGCCAGCAATGGACACAGTACCCTGTTGTGGGGGCATGAACCCGAGCATGTGGCTAAACTCGCTGCCGAGCGCAGTAACCAAGCCTTTCTTCCCGGAATAGCCTTTCCCGACTCTTTGGTGATGGAGGCCGATCTGGCCAAAGCATTGGCGGCGTCGCGAAATATTCTGGTGGTGGTGCCAAGTCATGTCTTCGCCGAAGTGCTGGCTCAGGCCAAGCCTCTGCTGCGTGATGATGCCCGCATCATTTGGGCTACCAAGGGGCTGGAGCCGGAAAGTGGCCGTCTGTTGCAGGATGTTGCCCGCGATGTGCTGGGGGAGAAATATCCGCTGGCGGTATTGTCCGGACCGACTTTTGCCAAAGAGCTGGCGGCAGGTTTACCAACCGCCATCTCAGTGGCCGGTACTGATGCCGAGTTTACCCAGGATCTGGTGGAACTGCTGCACAGCCCCAAACGTCTGAGAGTGTATGCCAATGACGATTTTATTGGCCTGCAGCTCGGTGGCGCGGTCAAGAATGTCATCGCCATAGGTGCCGGCATGTCCGACGGTATAGGCTTTGGTGCCAATGCCCGTACTGCCCTGATCACCCGTGGTTTGGTGGAGTTGAGCCGTCTGGGGGAAGCCTTGGGCGCTCATGCATCTACCTTTATGGGAATGGCGGGTCTTGGGGATCTGGTGCTGACCTGTACCGATAACCAATCGCGTAATCGTCGCTTTGGTTTGGCATTAGGTAAAGGTTGTGATGTCGATACTGCCCAGGCTGAAATCGGTCAGGTGGTTGAAGGTTACCGCAACACTAAAGAGGTCTACACTCTGGCCAAGCGCTTGGGAGTCGAGATGCCGATCACCGAGCAGATCTATCAAGTGTTGTATCAGGGCAAATCGCCTATTGATGCGGCCAAAGAACTGCTGGCCAGAGAGAAAAAGTCGGAAACCTCGGCAGACTGAGTCATCTCCAATCCCGGAAAAGGATGCTAGAACAGCGTCCTTTTTTATGGTTCTCGCTTCCAGCGAGCACGACTTAACATGCAGCCCAAAGCTGCTGGCGCAGTACCCGATTATGAGCAAAAGCCAGTTATTGAACTGGCTTTTTATGAGGGCTACCGACAGTAACCCTGATGAAAGTTTCCTCAAAACGGCAAGCTGAAGCCTATGCTGACAGTACGGCCCATGCCCTTGAAGTAACGATTGTTGTTAGCCATAGTCTGTGAGTAGTAACTGTAGTAGTCCTTATTCAGCAGATTCTGTAGCCCCAATGTCAAAGTGCCTTGGTATAAGGGCATAGAGAAGGAGGCATCAACCGTGACATAGCCGTCAAACTCGGCGTACTCTTCACCATTGGCCTTCTTGAAGCTACGGTCCATATAGTAGTTGGCCTGAATCCGCCCACTCATCTCGGCATCGAACCTGTGTTCCCAGAATAGGTTGAGACGATTGGGTGCTATGTTGGCGCCGTCGAGATCTGTGTCTGTGCTGCCATCTTTATTTGAGTCATACTCCCCTTGTTGCAGCGCCAGGTTCAGCCCCAGATCGTCGTCATTACCCAGGTAAGCCGTGACATTGGCTTCCAGTCCCTGGATCACGCTCTTTTCCCGTTTCACATTGTAGAAGCCGTCTTCATTCAGGGCTAAACGGGCACCCAGTTTGGCCTCGGAGCGATACAGGGCCAGCTTGGCTGCCAACAACTCGCCTTGATAGTCCAAGCCCAGTTCATAGTTGTCTGTGACCACGGGCTCCAGCGTCAAGGAGCCTTCCACACTGGGGTTTTGATCCGGGAAGCTGTTGCCGTCACGCAGAATTCGTCCTATGTCGGCCATACCAAAACCTTGGCTGTAACTGGTATAGAGGCGCAGCGCTGAGCTGAAGTTATAACTGGCACCTATATTGAACAGGGTTTCATTGAAATCCGGTTCGCCACCGGCAACCTGTTTGTGGCCAGAGGCCCATAGGGTTTGGAAATCATCGACCTTGAGTTTGGCATATTCATAACGAACGCCGCCGGAAATAGTCAGGGCATCCAGAGGTGAGAAGCTCAACTGGGCATAGGGGGCGATATTGTCGTAACGGGTCTCGGGTACCCAGGAGCGTCCGGTCTGTACCAGATCCTGCTCTGTGGTATCGCTGAAAAGGTCTACCCCATAGGCCAGATCCACACCGCTGTCGGCGAGATTATTAGCGATCATCGATGCCTTGAGGCCCCACTTGTTGGACTTGTTGCGTGACTGATCATAGAAGTACTGCTCGCCATTGGCGCCGGTATCACAGGTCGTCAGATTCGCAGCACCTTCGAAGGCCGGATCATAGAAGCTGCCGAAACAGCCACCGCCATAGACACCCTTGAAGTTCTGGTTGAACAGTTGCAGCTCCAACTGCTGCCCGGCGATGTTGCGGTGCTTATAGGTGAGACTGCTGGTGGTGACCTTGTTGTTGGCAGCCTGCCAGGGTTGTTTCTGTTTCACCGCCGACGTTGGAGTATCTGTGGCGACATTACCTTTGACCGGCATCCAGTCACCATTGTTGTCCATATCGTAGTGGTTGACCATCAGCTCCAGTCGCGACTCGCTGAACTCATAGCCCAACTTGAGGAAGAAGTCCTTGCTCTGGCTGTCCATCGACTCGCCCTGGGTGGTGTCGACACCTATGACATCATCGTTGGCATCATAGTAAACGCCATTGCTGTGGTATCCCACTGAACCCAGCATATCCAGGTTGCCGCTTTGGCCGGAGAAGGCATAGTTGGCACCAAAGCTCAGGCTATCGGACTCGAAGCTGGTGGGGGTGGACAGATCAAAACTTACCCGACTTTCGTTGTCGCCGCTGGGTTTCTTGGTGATGTAGTTGATGATGCCGCCCTGAGCACCAAGGCCGTGCATGGCGTTGGCTCCATGGATAATTTCAATTCGTTCTATCATCATGGGATCTATGGTTTGGCCTGAACGACCACCACTGCGCAGAGGGTTTGACTGAGGCACGCCATCTATCATGATGAGTGGGGCGCGGCCACGCAGGGTTTCACCTGTATTGGTCATTTTCTGGCGGCTGGGGGAGAAGCTGGGGGCCAGGTTGCCCAAAATGGTCGACAAGTCCCGGGTGGTGGCCAACTGTTGCTTGAGCTGTTCCTGGTCTATGACGGTCACAGTATTGGGGATGGCACTGAGTGGTTTTTCCATCCGACTGGAAGTGATGACCATGGTTTCCATTTGGGGCTCTTTGGCGTAAGCCGCCTGGGCAGCCAGCCCGGAAAGGACTGACAGAGCGACGAGGGAGCGAGTGAATTTCATCGTTATTCCTAATGTTTGCCATCTTGGAAGACGGCTTATTGGTTTGCGGTTTCCGGCGCTCCTTGCCAAATTAATAAATACAAATCATTGTTATTTGCATAACGGCTAAGGAGTATAAAATAGGCCGGTTTTCTCTGTCCATAGCTGTGATGAATTTTTGTAAAGAGTGTCAAGGAGCTAAACCTGGGATGTGATTAGCTGACTAAAGGCTGGAATCTCGCTCTCCGGCTATGAAACTTTCAGGCTGCCTGTGGTATGGTTGGCGCATCTGAATTTTGTCAATCCAACAGATCCTTACTATGCATAATATTGCTCAGATTATTGCCCAGGAGCTGAATGTTCGTGAGCAGCAGGTTGCTGCTACCATCAGCTTGCTGGATGAAGGTGCAACAGTGCCTTTTGTTGCCCGCTACCGCAAAGAGGTGACGGGGGGGCTGGATGATACCCAGCTGCGTAACCTGCACTCTCGTCTAGGTTATCTACGGGAGCTTAACGATCGGCGTCAGGTGATCCTCTCCTCGATTGATGCTCAGGGAAAACTGACCGCCGAGCTGAAGCACGCCATCAATGAAGCCGACAGCAAGACCCGGCTCGAAGATCTGTACTTGCCCTATAAACCCAAGCGTCGTACCAAGGGCCAAATTGCTATTGAAGCCGGTATTGAGCCCTTGGCCGATGCCCTCTATGCCGCCGCCGGCAGCGCCGCCATGGATCCTGAGCAGGCCGCCGAGGCCTATCTCAATCCGGAAGCCGGTTTTACCGACGCCAAGGCGGTGTTGGATGGTGCCCGTTATATCCTGATGGAGCGGATCGCCGAAGATGCCGAGCTGCTGGCCAAGGTGCGTAACCACCTGCAACAGTCGGCTGTCATTGAAAGCCGACTGATCTCCGGCAAGGAGAAGGAAGGCGCTAAGTTCCGCGACTATTTTGAGCACACTGAAAAACTCAGCTCTGTGCCTTCTCACCGGGCGCTGGCTATGCTGCGCGGCCGCAATGAAGGCGTGTTGAGTCTGTCGATGAATGCCGACCCTGAGGCAGAAGCCAAAGCGGGGAGCTATTGTGAGGTGATTATCGCTGAGCACTTGCGTCTTAAGCTGAGTGACAGCGCTCTGGATAACTGGCTGAAGACGGTTGTCACAGCCACTTGGCGGATCAAAATCGCCCTGCAGATGGAAACCGAGTTTATCGCCAGAATGCGCGAAGCGGCGGAAACCGAGGCGATTAAAGTCTTTGCCCGTAACCTGGGCGACTTACTGATGGCGCCTCCCGCCGGAGCCAAGGCCACCATGGGACTGGATCCCGGGCTGCGTACCGGAGTTAAGGTGGCGGTGGTCAACGACACAGGCAAGCTGGTGGGCCATACCACTATCTTCCCTCATGCGCCGCAAAACCAGTGGGACAAGTCGATACGCACTCTGGCTAATCTGGTCAATATGCACAAGGTGGAGCTGATCGCCATAGGTAACGGCACGGCTTCCCGTGAAACCGACAAGCTGGCCGCTGAAGTGATTGCCATGGTCAAAGACAGCAACCCCGGCATCACTAAGGTGATGGTCAGTGAAGCCGGAGCCTCTGTCTATTCGGCCTCTGAGTTGGCGGCCAATGAGTTTCCTGATCTCGATGTTTCACTGCGCGGCGCCGTGTCCATCGCCAGACGGCTGCAGGATCCGCTGGCGGAGTTGGTTAAGATTGAACCTAAGTCCATTGGTGTGGGTCAGTATCAACATGATGTCAGCCAAAGTCAGCTGTCGGCTTCTTTGGAAGCCGTGGTTGAAGACTGTGTAAACGGCGTCGGTGTCGATGTGAATATGGCTTCCATGCCGCTGCTGAGCCAGGTGGCCGGTCTTAACCGCACCTTAGCCAAAAATCTGGTGGAATATCGCGACGAACACGGCCGCTTCAACGACCGTAAAGAACTACTCAAGGTGCCACGTCTGGGGCCCAAGGCCTTCGAACAGGCCGCCGGCTTCCTGCGGATCCGTGAAGGCAGTAACCCGCTGGATGCATCGGCCGTTCACCCCGAAGCCTATTCGCTGGTGGAAAATATCGCCAAGCTTAAGGGTAAACCGGTTGCTGAACTGATAGGTAACAGCGATCTGCTGAACAGTATCAATCCGGCCGAATTCATCACAGACGCATTCGGTCTGCCGACAGTAACGGATATCCTCAAAGAGTTGGATAAGCCGGGACGTGACCCCCGAGGCGAGTTCAAGACAGCCAAATTCAAAGATGGGGTTGAGGCGCTAAAGGACCTCAAACCTGAGATGATCCTCGAAGGCGTGGTGACCAATGTCACTAACTTTGGTGCCTTTGTCGATATCGGCGTGCATCAGGATGGACTGGTGCACATCTCTTCATTGACCGACAAGTTTGTCAGCGATCCTCATACCGTGGTTAAGGCCGGTGATGTGGTCAAGGTAAAGGTCATGGAGGTAGATATTGAGCGTAAGCGTATAGGACTGTCGATGCGCCTGGACGAAAAGATTGAGCCAGGCAAGCCACAACAAAGAGCAGGTAAGCCGCAGGCCAAGGGCAATAAATCTGGTCAGGGCAAACAACGTCCTGCCGCCAAGCCACAGCCAGTGAATGCCGCCATGGGCAATGCGTTTGCCGATGCCTTTGCCAAGCTGAAGAAAAACTGATCGACAAGTTGTTGAATACCTATTAACAGTCCGACAGTTGATGAATCCCTCGATAATTATCGGGGGATTTTTTTATACGCGATTTTCTGTTGCTAGTACTCGAACCAATAATGTCGTTTCCCGCTAACCATGAGTTCTGACACTTTTCCCCATCTTTTGCGAACGGCTTCACCCTCTGGTGCTATAGCCAATAACAAACAAATGTTAATGAAACTTTATCTTATCCTTTCTGTCATAATTGCGCGGCAAATCGGCTCTTTCTGGGGGTTGGCGTGCGGTAAATCGTCAATTTTTTAACAAACGCCAAGGCAAAAGAGTGGTGAGGAACCCTGGAAATGATGTTTTCTCGTTTTAAATTTACTGGACCGTTTCGTAGTGTACTGACTTTCAGTTTATTGGCTCTGTTATGCCTGATGTTGAGTCGAATTGGGCTGGGGCTTTGGCAATATGAACGGGTAGCAGCCGTTGGTGGTTGGACTCATCTGTTGTTGCAGGGGCTGCGGGTAGATGTGGCCATGCTTTGTTGGCTCTGGGGTGTTGTGGCACTGGGTACAGCCTTGTTTGGCGGCGAACATTGGCTCGGACGTTGCTGGTCTTGGATACAGCGTCTGTGGTTGACTCTCGGGCTTTGGTATTTGCTGTTCTTGGAGTTGTCCACACCCTCTTTTATTGAAGAGTATGGTGTCAGGCCAAATCGCCTCTATGTTGAGTATCTTATTTACCCCAAAGAAGTGCTTTCCATGCTTTGGAGTGGCCGCAAGCTGGAGTTGATCCTTTCCGTGGTTTTGTCTGGAGCCATCCTTTGGAGCGGTTGGAAACTCTCAGGTTACCTCTGTCGCAATTGTCGTTTCCCCAAGTGGTATTGGCGTCCGGTACTTGGTGTGCTGATCATTGTCTTGTCCTTGGCGGGGGCCAGATCCACTCTTGGTCATAGACCTTTGAATCCGGCCATGGTGGCCTTCGCCGATGATCCACTCGTTAACTCGTTGGTGGTCAATTCAGGTTACTCGCTGGCTTTTGCTATCAGCCAAATGAATAACGAGGCCGACACATCGTGGATCTATGGCGATATGGACAGAAAGGAGATCTATCAAATAATTCGCCAGGAGACTGGTCGTGCGCCGGCTGACTTTATATCAGACCAGTATCCCAGCTTGAGTCAGAACCAGGCCAGCTATCGTGGTAAACCCAAGAATATAGTCATCATATTGCAGGAGAGCCTGGGTGCTCGTTTCGTTGGCAGTTTGGGGGGCTTACCACTGACACCTAATCTGGACGCCCTGGCCAATGAAGGCTGGTATTTCGAGAGTCTGTATGCCACGGGTACACGTTCAGTTCGAGGCATAGAGGCGGTGACCACTGGTTTTACCCCCACGCCGGCGCGTTCTGTGGTGAAACTCGGCAAGAGTCAAAGTGGTTTCTTCAGTCTTGCTGCATTGCTGCAGACTCAAGGGTATTCCACCTCCTTTATCTACGGTGGTGAAAGCCATTTTGACAATATGCGCAGCTTTTTTCTCGGCAATGGCTTTAGCACCATAGTCGACCAGAAAGACTATCCTAAACCTGCCTTTGTCGGCTCCTGGGGGGCTTCAGATGAAGATCTAATGCGCAAGGCCGACTCAGAGTTTAAGCGCCTTCATGCCGAGGGCAAACCTTTCTTTAGCCTGGTGTTCAGCTCCAGCAATCATGATCCCTTTGAATTCCCTGATGGCCGTATCGAACTGTATGAACAGCCAAAACAGACCCGCAACAATGCTGCCAAGTATGCCGATTACGCCATAGGTGAGTTTTTTCGACTGGCGAAAGAGGCTGACTATTGGCGTGATACCCTGTTTCTGGTGGTGGCCGATCATGACAGTCGGGTTTCCGGGGCGTCTTTGGTGCCAGTGCCCAGATTCAGGATCCCCGGCTTATTATTGGGTGAAGGGATAACGGCTAAGCGGGACCCGCGGGTAGTGAGTCAGATAGATCTGCCGCCAACGCTGTTGTCTTTGGCCGGCATCGATGCCACCTACCCCATGTTGGGAAGAGATTTGTCAAAGATGCCCGATAACTGGCCGGGCAGGGCCTTGATGCAGTACAACAAAAACTTTGCTTATATGCAGGATAACAAAGTCACTATATTGCAGCCGGAGAAAGCGCCTGCGACCTTTGATTACGATCCAGTTAGGGAGCAACTGCACGCCGCGCCACTCTCTGAATCAATGGCTCGCACGGCGCTTGGGTTGGCACTATGGGGTAGCATGGCGTATCAGGAGGGTTTGTATAAGCTGCCGCCCATGGATCAAGCCAGTGCAGAGATACCGGCTGCAGGCATAGGCTCGGTGCATTGATGGTAGAAGGTATCGATTCTCTGCCCCAGCTCGCGATAAAACTGCGGTGCTTCATTCGGCATGGGGTGAGGCCCATTGTTTAATACAACTGTGGGTTTGAGATACGTAGAAGCTTCAAACTGACGGTTACGTATATCGCGGCGATCCAGAGCCGGCTTGCTGAGTAGATTCAGCAGCAGAGGCTTACTGCCTTGGCGCCGCTTTTGCTCTTGCTGCTGTTGTTGACCGGATTGTTGTTGGCGCTCCTGGACTCTGTCGGCCAGTCTGGCCTGTTGCTGCGCCGAGTCTGCCGTGCGTTCGTGCTGCGGGTTGAAGGCCCTTTCTTCATGGCCTTTACTGGGTTGCTGCGGCGGAATGACCGGCGGTCGTTGCTGACTCTCTACCCGAGCGGCATCGGTCGCGGGATTACTGGTCGCGATCGGTACCTGTGGATAGTGTGAGACGAGCTGCATAGGGCATTCCTTACATTGCTGACCAAATAATAGTCAATTAGGGCAAGGAATTAAAGTCTTTCTCTGTTAGCCAGCTATTTAGCCCTTCAATAAACTCCTGAGGATGGGAAATAAAGGGGGCGTGTGATGCCTTGGACAGCAGTAAATCTGTGGTTGATGTGTTACCCGGCAATAGGTTAGCGACTCTTCTGGGCACCAGCCCATCCAATCTTCCCCAAACCCTGAGCCAGGGAAGGGTGAGCCGTTCCAGTCCGGGGCGTAGATCCACCTTGGCCAACATCTCCAAGCCTTGCGTCAGAGCCTGTTCATTGGGTAGCGGCCGCGCCAGAACCAGCTCGCGAATGGTGCGAATATCGTCGCGGGCGCTATCGCTGCCCATAGCTTGGATCGCCAGAAACTTTTCTATGGTTCGCTGCAGATCCTGTTGCAGTTGTTCGGCAAACTGAGTCAGCACATTAGGTGCTATTCCAGGCCATTGGTTATCGCTCCTGGCCATAAAGCAGGGAGAAGAGGCGACTGTGATAAGCCTGGTAACTCGCTCTGGAAAGCGCTGAGCTACCCGGGTGGCCACCAAGCCACCAAGCGACCAGCCCAACCATACTGCCTGTGTGGGCAGAGCTGCCACCAGGGCGTCCACCCAGTCGTCTAGTTCCCCGTCAATGGTTTGGCTAAAACCAAATCCCGGCAGGTCGACACTGTGGACTCTATACTGAGATAAGCCAGGCAGCAGGGGATGAAAAACGGCACTGTTGACGCCCCAACCGTGGAGCAAGATCAGATCCCGTCCCTGTCCCTGGCTTTCGATATGCAGACTCACTGAAACACCTCATGGAAGATTCGTTATGTGGAGCCCTCTATTGGCAGGATGCCGGGCCCTATTGGCCGCCAGTTTACCCAACCGTTGCCTCTTGTGTCATCAGCAGATCCCATCATCTAGTCAGGGGTTGTGTGCCTGTTGTCTTGCTGCCAGTTGCTACCGACAACCTATCTGCCTCGGCTGTGGTCGGGAGTTGGTTGTTATTGGTCGCTATTGTGGTTCTTGTATGAAACACAATCCTATCCCTGTGGTGGCTCCGGCCAGCTACCACTCGGCATTGGGGCCACTTGTCGGCCGAGTCAAATACCAGCAGGATTTTGCCCCGCTGCCGGCATTGGTTCGGGCCTTGTCTTGCAGAGTAAGGACGTTGGCGACCGCCGGACTTATCTGTTGGCCCCAGGTCTTGGTGCCTGTTCCTTTGCATCCGGCGAGGTTGCAACAGCGGGGCTTTAATCAGGCCTGGGTGATTGCATCTATGTTGAGTCAAGAGTTGGCGTTGCCGTTGGTGGACTCTTTGCTGCTGCGGGTAGCAGATACCGCACCCCAGGCCGGTCTAAGTGGCAAGGCTCGCAGGCGTAATCTGGCCAAGGCGTTTGCCGTGAGCGGAGAGTTACAGTGGCAACGATTGGTGTTGGTGGATGATGTGGTGACGACAGGCACCACTATCCGGGAAGCTGCCAGGGCTCTGGCTCCCTGGTCACCGGACATACAGGTGTGGTGCCTGGCCAGAGCAGAAGCGCCCGGATTGAGTCATAGCTCCTGAGCGGCTAAAGGTGGTAAGTATGATGCCAGCTAAAGATCAAGATTCGACTTGAAATTGTGGAAGATAAAATCGAGATCCCGACAACAAAAAACTCAGCTCTATCGCTTTCGGGACTACAAAGCGCATGACAGTCGGAGTATGATATCGCTAATTCTTACTAATTTACTCAGGTTTACCCTGACGGAGCAGGTTGTCATGATTACCATTTCCGAAGCAGCTCAGGCGCACTTTGTTAAACTCCTGGATGGTCAGCCGGAAGGCACTCATATTCGGGTCTTTGTTATCAGCCCTGGGACTCCTCAGGCCGAATGTGGCGTTTCATATTGCCCACCGGATGCGGTTGAAGCCGACGATATCGAGTTGGAATTCAATGGCTTTAAGGCCATGGTCGATGAAAAGAGCGCCCCTTTCCTGGAAGAAGCCAGTATTGACCTGGTAGCCGATCAGTTGGGCTCACAACTGACTCTGAAAGCGCCCAACGCCAAGATGCGTAAAGTGTCTGATGATGCTTCACTGACCGAGCGCTTGGAGTATATGATCCAGGCCGAGATTAATCCCCAGCTGGCCAGCCACGGCGGTCACATCATGTTGGTGGAGATCACGGACGACGGCGTGGCGGTACTGCAGTTTGGCGGTGGTTGTAACGGTTGCTCCATGGTCGATGTGACCCTGAAAGACGGTATTGAGACTCAGCTGTTGGAGCGTTTCCCCGGTGAATTAACCGGTGTTCGTGATGTAACTGATCACCAACATGGCGACCATTCTTACCAGTAATTCTGGTATTTGGCTGCCAAAGAAAAGGACAGTATTGAACTGTCCTTTTTTATTGCCATCAGGCCTGGATAAAGTGGTGTTGGCGCCAGAGAAAGTGCAGCCCGAGACTCAGGCTACGCGCCAGCATAAAGGCACTCATCGCAACCCATAGAGCATGGTTACCCAGAGGTTGCAGTATGAACCAGACCGGGAAAAATACTGCCAAGCTGGCGAAAATCATGCTGTTACGCATCACTTTTCCCTTGGTGGCACCAATATAGACGCCGTCAAATAGATAGGAAGCAAATGCCAGCAGCGGCAGGACGATAAGCCATGGCAGGTAGAGCACGGCGGTGTGGCGAACCTCGGGAATATTGGTCAGCATGCCGATGAGCTGCTCACCGAAAATCCAGAAACAACCGCTGAAGCCCAGGGCTATGATGGCCGACCAGCTAAACGCCAAGGCGACCGCTTGCCTGAGTGCATCCAAGTGTTTTTGTCCCATAGCTCGGCCCACTTCGGCCTCTGCATAGTAGGCAATACCGTCCAAAGCGTAAGAAATCAGCAGCAACATATTCAATAACACGGCATTGGCTGCGACAGTTTCATCGCCGAGCCCGGCTCCCTTGAAGGTCATAAAGGCGAAGGTGGCCTGCAAACACAAGCTGCGGATAAAGATATCCAGATTCAGGCTCAAGAGGCGACTAAAGTCGCGGGGATGTAACTGCCCGAGTAGCTCAGCAATAGGCGGCACATTGAACTGTTTTAACTGGCGCAACACCATAGTACAGGCTACGGCACAGGCTGTCATATCGGCGATGACGGATGCCAGGGCCGCGCCTTCCACGCCCCAACCCAAACCTATAACAAACAGCAGATCCAGAGCTATATTGGCGCAGTTGGCGATGATCAACTGCCACATGGCGGCCTTGGGTTGTTGACGGCCCAGCAGCCAGCCAAGTAGAGACAGGTTCAGTAGTGCAAACGGGGCCGACCAGATACGAATGGAAAAGTAGCTGGCAGCGTAGTGGCTGACTTGCTCACTGGCATCGGAGAAACTGGCGGCCAGGCTGAGTATCGGCCCTTGCAACAGCAGAGCCATCAAGCCGAGGAAAAGTGCCAGCGAGCCGGCTTGCAACAACAGCTGCAGTTGCCGTGGTTTGTCATCGGCGCCATAGGCTTGGGCAACCAGGCCCGTGGTAGCCATACGCAGAAACCCCAGCAACCAGAACAGCAGTGTTATAATGGTCGAACCAACGGCGACGCCCCCGAGATAATAGGCGTCACTCAAGTGCCCTATGACAGCCGTATCCACCAGACCCAGTAGCGGCACTGTGATGTTGGACAGTATCATTGGAAGCGCCAGTGCAAACAGTTGGCGGTTTTTTTGCCTGTCGAACAGGCCAATGCTGGTGGTCATAATTTCTCAGAGGTTAATGATGTTGAAAAAGCTGTGCTTTTTGCTCTGCAGTTGTCTTGGGCTGATAAGTTCGCCCACCCTGGCGGCAGTCATTCTACAGTATCACCATGTTTCTGACAGCTCGCCGGCCAGTACCAGTGTGACTCCGGCCCAGTTTCGGGAACAGATGCAGTATCTGGCTGATCATGATTTCAACGTGGTGCCGCTGACCCAAGTGATAGAGGCGATTCGTCAGTCCCAAGCGCTGGCACCGAGAACGGTTGCCATCACCTTCGATGACGGTTACCTCAGTATTGCCGAGGCGGCGCACCCAATACTGAAAGAGTTTGGTTTTCCTTACACACTGTTTGTGGCAATAGAACCGATAGAAAAGGGTTATCGTGAGATGATGAGCTGGGAGCAGCTCAGAACACTGGCGGCAGAAGGCGCCGAGATTGCCAATCACAGTTGGGGGCATGAGCATCTGATCCGCCGCTATGCCACCGAAACCGAGGAGCAGTGGCTGGCGAGAATCGAAGCCAATCTACTGGCGACCGAGGCCCAAATTGCCAAAGAAACCGGCGACAATCTGAAGATAATCGCCTATCCCTACGGCGAATATAACAGCCAGTTGGAGGCCTTGTTGCAGCGACTGGGATTTGTTGGCTTGGGGCAGCAGTCCGGTGCGGCAGGCCTTCACTCTGCTTTGACCTCTTTGCCGCGATTCCCCGTGGCCGGCGCCTATGCCGATATGAATGCTCTCAAGGTGAAACTGCATAGCCTGAATATGCCGGTGCAGGCCATCTCCCCCAGTAACCCTGAGTTACCCATGGGCCAGTGGCGGCCTGAACTTGAGGTGACTCTGGACATGAGCGATATCAATCAGTCGCAGCTCATGTGTTATGTGCAGGGGCAGGGCGCCAAGAAACCTCAATGGTTGTCGGCGAATCGTTTCCGAATTCAGGCTGAACTGGACTTGCCGCCGGGGCGATCCAGATACAACTGTACTGCTCCCAGTAAACGTCACGGCAGCTATTATTGGTTTTCCCAGGCATGGGTTAGGCCAAAGGATGACGGCAGCTGGGTCAAGGAGTAGTCAGTAATTGCAACAACCTGGCCGGGATATTCGCCAGTGGCAACTGCTCGTTGCAGGCATTGAGTGCCACTGCCGAGCCCGGCATACCCCATACCACGGAACTGGCCTCATCCTGGGCTATGGTGTGTGCTCCCGCTTGACACATTTTCAGCAGGCCGGCCGCACCGTCTTTACCCATGCCCGTGAGAATCACCCCTATCGCCGACTTAGCGGCAATCTCGGCAATGCTGTTGAACAGCACGTCCACCGAGGGTTTGTGGCGGTTGACGGTTTCTGTGTCCAGCAGTCTGGTGTAGATATGTGCACCGCGACGTTCAACAACCAAGTGCGCATGGCCAGGTGCCAGATAGGCAACGCCCTGAGTCAATTTTTCCCCGCCCTGAGCCTCTATCACTTCCATTCTGGCGTGTTGGTTGAGGCGGCGGGCAAATGAAGCGCTGAAGGTCGCGGGAATATGCTGGGCTATGACTATGGGGGGGGTATTTTCCGGCAGCGGCGCCACTACCCGTTGAATGGCTTCAGTACCGCCGGTGGAAGCGCCTATGGCTATGATGCGGTGCTTGAGTTTGGCATCGCTGCTGAGCGGCGCCGAGCTGCCATATTGCGGGGTGACATGACTGGCGGCGGCCAGATGCACCTTATCGATCAGCTCTTGCTGATAGTCCAGTAGCCTGTTGGTCAAGTCCTGTTTAGGTTTGGCGATAAAGTCGACCGCCCCGAGGGACAAGGCCTCTAAGGTCACATCGGCGCCGCGCTCGGTTAAGGACGACACCATCACCACAGGCATGGGTCTTAGACGCATCAAGTTACGTAGAAAGGCCAGGCCATCCATCTTGGGCATTTCCACATCCAGGGTCAACACATCCGGCTGCAGTACTTTAATCATCTCTCTGGCTTTATAGGGGTCTTCGGCGCAGCCGACGACCATAATGTCTTTGGCCTGGCTGAGCATATGACTCAGCAACTGGCGCACTAGTGCCGAGTCGTCGATAACCAGTACTCTTACCATGATCAATATGACTCCTTACTTCCTGATGCGTGGGACTGTCGCGGCAGAATTGAGTTCTGATGCCGCAGGCGATAGGTGGTCTGGGCGACGGTTTCAAACTCACGGGAGATATTGGTCAGGCTTTCCGAGTGGCCGATAAACAACACGCCATCATCGGCCAGGAGTTTTCTGAAACCGGCCACTATCTTCTGCTTGGTACTCTGATCGAAATAAATCAGCACATTACGGCAGAAAATAGCATCGAACGGGCCCTGCATTGGCCAGGGTTCCAGTAAGTTGAGTTGTTTGAAGAAGATCAGTTTTTTTATCTGGCTGCTAATGCTGAACTCTTCCGCTCTGCTCTGCAGATAATGGTGCTGCCGCTTGGGGATGGCCTCCAGCCCTGTCAGGGGATAAACTCCGGCTTCGGCTCTGGCCAACACATTGGTATCGAGATCGGTTGCCAATATTTTCAGATCCCAGCCCGAGGCGGCGGGAAAGTGCTCTGCCAAGGTCATGGCTATGCTGTAGGGCTCTTCACCGCTGGAACAGGCCGCCGACCAAACTCTCAGCCTGCGCTGTTTGCGTTGCTGCCAATAGGGCACCAGCTCGGTTTCCAGAAAATTGAAGTGGTGCCGCTCCCGGAAAAAAGCGGTCAGATTGGTGGTCAGCGCGTTGATAAAGGGCGCCAGTTCCAGAGGGTCTCTTTGTAGCTTGAGACAATAATCGCCGAAATTGGTCAGCCGCAGTAGTCGCAGTCGGCGGCTGAGCCTGGAATACACCATATGACGCTTGCGCTCGGGTAACACTATCCCTGTATGTTGATAGGCCAGCTCGCGGATAATACCAAAGTCCGCTGCTGTCATCGGGAATGCCTTCTCTTCATCGAAGCTCAATCAGTGTCTCCTAGAACTCGCTCCACTCTTCTGAACTGACACGGATCTTGGGAGACTTATCCCCGGCGATCAGGGTCAGGGGCTTATGGGCGCCCTTTTCCAGATTAGCGGTATTGAAGAAGCCCAATTGACACTTCATGCTCCTGGCCTGTTCGGCCATGGCATCACCGGCTGCCGAGACCTGCTCCACCAGGGCGGCATTTTGCTGGGTCATTTCATCCATCTGCGACACAGCCTTATTGACCTCCTGGATCCCAACTGATTGCTGCTCGGCGGCTATGCTGATCTGGTTGATCATGTCGGCAACTTTAGAGACGGCTTGCACTATCTCCTGCAGGGTTTCACCGGATTGATTGACCAACTGGGTGCCATCCGTAACTTTGTTGACGCTGTCGCGGATAAGTTCTTTGATCTCTTTGGCAGCACCGGCGCTGCGCTGTGCTAGGTTACGTACCTCTCCGGCCACAACTGCAAAACCACGGCCCTGTTCTCCGGCTCTGGCTGCCTCGACCGCAGCATTCAGCGCCAGCAGGTTGGTTTGGAAGGCGATTTCATCTATCACGCTGATGATGTCGGCAATGCGCTTGCTCGAGGTGTTGATCTCCTCCATGGCACTAACGGCCTGTTTGACTACCTTGCCACCTTCGCCAGCCTTCTCGCTGGCCTGCTGGGCTAAGTTGTTGGCTAGATTGGCATTTTCGGCGCTTTGTTTCACAGTGGCCGTCATCTGCTCCATGCTGGAGGCGGTTTGTTCCAGGGAGGCGGCCTGCTCTTCGGTACGCTGGCTAAGGTCGGCGTTGCCCTGAGCTATCTCTTCGGCTCCAGAGGTGACGGTATTGGCCGAGTCATTGATACCCCCAATCACTTCGGTCAACTTGCTGATGGTGGCGTTGGCATCTTGCTGCAGCTTGGCAAACTGACCCCGATATTCGCCGTCGAGTTTACGATCCAGTTGCCCCTTGGCCAGGCCATCGAAGATATCGGCGACTTTGGAAATGACATTGTCGGCGATGCCGACCAAGCGGTTAAGGCCGTTGGAAAGATTAAGGAAGAAGCCTTCCTTGTTATGAATATCCAGGCGGCGGCTCAGATCACCGTCGTTGGCCGCCGTGATAATGGCATCAATCTCCTGCTCTATGGCTACCTCATCGGTACGATCGGCCCATTCAACCACAGTGCCAATTCGTCCCTGTTCCGCGTCCAGTATCGGGTTGGCAATGATTCTGAAGGTACGGCCACCGACTTGCAGCTGGCTGTCGTAGGTCTCGGTTAATCCGGCGAGAATATTGCGCTGGTGACTGGGGACCTTGTGGAAACCATCGATATTTTGTCCCAGCAGTTTGTCGGCATTGAACTTGGGCAGATCGCGAAGAATATCTTTCTCGGCTGCTTGAAACATCTGCTGCACAGCCTGGTTGAGGTAGATGATATTGCCGTCGTTATCCGCCACCATGGTATTTGAACTGACATTATCCAATGCCTGACGAATGCGAGCATTTTCGGCCGCCAGCTGTTTTTCCTGCTGCTCTCTGGCCAGGCTGGCGGTGATATCCTGCCACTCCACAACTGTGCCGGTACGCTTGCCTTGTTCAAATACCGGGGTGGCAATCAGGTTGAATGTCAGCCCGGCCACCTTGATGCGGGTGTTATAGCTGTCGGTGAGCTGGTCCAGCAATTGTCGCTGATGCTCAGGATGGCGATGGAAGATATCGATATTGCTGCCAATCAGCTTGCTCATGTTGAAGGTCTGCAACTCCTGTTGCAGCTTTTGCTCATTGCCGGCCAGCATTTCATTTAGTGAGTCGTTCAGGTAGATGATCTTGTAGTCGCTATCGGCGACCATCACATTGGCCTGGCAGACATTGAGGGCCTGCTTGATGCGGGTGTTCTCTGTAGCGCTTTGCTGCTCCAATTGTTGTTTGCTAAGGGCTTCGGTGAGATCTTGCCATTCGACCACAGTGGCAATACGTTGCTTGTTTTCGTCGAATACCGGCGAAGCTATCAGGCTGAAGGTACGACGACCTACCTTGATTTGAGTCGAGTAGACCTGCTCCAAGCCGGCGATCAATTTCCTTTGATGCTCAGGGTTGCGGTGGAAAACATCCATATTGGCACCCTGCAGCTTGTCGGCCTGGAATTTGGGCAACACCTCTTGAATGTCGGCCTCGGCGTCCTGCATGGTTTGTTGCAGCGAGTGGTTGAAGTAGAGAATGTCACCGGCAGGATTGGCCACCATCACATTGGCCTGGCAGATATCCAGAGCCTTGAGAATGGCTTGCTGCTGTCGTTGGCTCTGACGCCAACGGCTGAGCTCCTCCAGCAGTGGCTTCCAGCCCGGCAGATCAAGCTCGGCAAACTGCTGCGTGCCGTCTTTCAGCAACCTCTGCAGTTGGTTGATGGCGCTATCCAGGGTGCCTTTGTGCTTGAGTGAGTGCAATAGCCCAAGCAGTATGCAAACCAGAGTGACGCCCTGCAGAATAATAATGATATTGGGATCCTGGCCTAGCAGCATGAGCGCCATCACGGCGATGCCCGTGATTAAGCCAAGCAGATTCCAGGGATTGCTGTTGATTAGGTTGGCATTGGCGGCATCCATTCTTCTTTCCTCGATGTCTTAAAGGTTGGCAGCCTGAGGCTGTTCCAAGTCCAGTTGCTGCAGCAAACTGGAAAGTTGTGATGCATCCGGCAGCACTTCATTACCGAGTAACATATTGATATTCAATAGTATGACCATCTTATCGGCCACACAGGTGAGCCCATGGATGAAACGCATGTCCGTGTCCTGGCCAAAATCGGGCGCACTGCGGATCTCGCTCTGGGTGATACTGAAAACATCGGAAACGGCATCCACCACTATGCCCATCACCTTGTGCTGTTTATCCAGGCGCACTTTCAGCACTATCACTACTGTGGTTGGGCCATATGCCAGGGTCTTGATACCGAACCTTTGGCGCAGATCTATGATGGGGACTATGGTGCCGCGCAGATTGATCACCCCTTTGACATGGGGCGGTGCATTGGGAATAACCGTGGTTGCTTCCCAGCCACGGATCTCCTGCACCGAGAGAATATCGACACCATATTCCTCATCGGCCATCATAAAGGTGAGGTATTGCTGTGAATGATCTTCCGCAGCTGCCGATGTTGCAGGGTTGGATTCTGTCATTGCGCTTCCCTTCTAGGCTGCATGTTCCTGAGTTTGATTGAGGCCAGACATGGTCACGAGTCCGGGAATATCCACTATCAGCGCCACCCGGCCGTCACCGAGAATGGTGGCGCCGGACACCCCGGGCACTTTGGCGTAGTTGTCTTCCAGACTCTTGATCACCACTTGTTGCTGCGCCAGCAACTCATCGACCAGCAGGCCGACTTTTTGGTTGTTGTTGTCCACCACCATCACCAGCCCCTCTTTGACCTCTTTGGCCTGAGCCTGGTGATTGAACTGCTGATAAACGCGGATGACTGGCAGGTACTCGTCTCGCAGGCGGATCACTTCGTGCTCTTCAGACAGCTTGTTGACCTTGCTGCTTTCCACTTGCAGCGACTCATAGATGGAGACCAGCGGCACCACATAAGTATGCTCGCCGACCCTCACCAACTGGCCGTCGAGAATGGCCAGGGTTAAAGGCAAACGAATGGTAAAACGGCTCCCCTTGCCGGGCGTTGAGGCCAGCTCTACACTGCCGCTGAGTGCTTGAATGTTGCGTTTGACCACATCCATACCCACGCCCCGGCCAGAGAGGTCGGAGACGCTGTCGGCGGTAGAAAAGCCGGGTTTAAAGATGAGTTGCTGAATCGCCTCTGTGCTGAGTTCTTCTTCAGCGCCGACCAAGCCTTTATCTCTGGCCTTGGCGAGAATTCTGCCGGTATCCAATCCTGCGCCGTCGTCGGTGATTTCTATGACGATATTGCCGCCTTGATGGAAGGCGTTGAGGGTGATCCTGCCGGTTTCCGGTTTACCTTTGGCGCTGCGCACTGCTGGGCATTCAATGCCGTGATCCAAGGAGTTACGTACCAGATGCACCATGGGGTCGACAATTTTCTCCATCACAGTCTTGTCCAGCTCTGTCTCCTCACCTTTGAGGAGCAGCTCGACTTTCTTGCCCAGCTGCTGACCTATATCGCGTACCAAGCGGGGAAAACGGTTGAAGGCGAAGCTGATAGGCAGCATGCGGATCTGCATCACGCTTTCCTGCAGATCCCGGGTGTGATTGGCCAATTGCTCCAGCCCCTGCTGCAGAGACAGCAGGGCGTTATCGTCAATGCGTTCCTGTTGGCCTATCTGCCCCAACATAGCTTGGGTGATCACCAGCTCACCCACCATATTGATCAGCATGTCTATCTTGTCGGTGCTGACCCGGATAGAACTGGTTTCCGCCGTTTTGGCAACAGCCTTGCCGGACTCCACTTTGGCTGTGGGGGCTGCGACCTGTGTCTCTTGGGAGGCAGGGACAGAAGTCGAGAGGGGGGCTTGTTCCTGCGGTGAGACACCTTCGACAAGCTGTGCCTTGGCGGGTAACTGCTGATAATGGATTTCACAGTCGTCCTCGACCCACTCAAACACCTCTTTTATCCGCTCAAGTGGCGCCTCTGTGTTGAGTTGCAGTTGCCAATACAGACGGCAGGATTCGGGGTCCAGGTCTTCAAACTCTGGCAGTTCCTGCGCTGGCAGGCTGACTTTTAGCTCACCCAGCTCGGCGAGTTCGTTGAACATCAAAATGGGGTCGTTGCCGCATCTGAGAATGTCGGCGCCGGCATGGAAATCTATCTGCCAGCTGAGCCCAATATCTTTTGTTTCAGACTCTTTGGTTTCTGATACTTTGGCTGCTGACTTTTCATTGTTTTGGCAGGCGTTATCCGGCGTGTCTTCGATCCCGGCAACGTTGGACAGCTCCTGATTGAAGCGGTTTTCCAGCTCTTGTTGCTGGGGCGATTCAAAGCTTTGACCTGCCATCAAGGCCTGCAGCATGTTGCGCAGCAGATCCACCGACAAGAGCAACATATCCTGATGATTGGCGGTCATTTCCCGGCGGCCATCACGGATTTCATCCAACAGGGTTTCCAGCAAGTGGGTGAATCCGGCGACCTGGTTGAAACCAAAAGTGGCGCTGCCTCCCTTAATCGAATGGGCGGCACGAAAAATGGTATTTATGGTTTCCGGATCCGGTTGCTGCACGTTCAGTTTCAGCAGCTCAGATTCCATGACCTCCAGGCCTTCGAGGCTTTCTTCAAAGAACACCTGGGTGAATTGGCTCAGATCTATGTCCATATATCCGCTCCTTGCCGGAGGCTAACCCAATACTTTGCGAACCGTGGCCAACAGCTGATCCGGGTTGAAGGGTTTGACTATCCAACCGGTGGCTCCGGCGGCTCGTCCCTGTTGCTTCTTGTCTGTGGTCGACTCTGTGGTCAGCATCAACATGGGCACAAACTTGTAGTTGGGCAGCTCGCGCAAGTTACGTATCAGCTCGATACCATCCATAATTGGCATGTTGACGTCCGATATCACCAGGTCAAACTCTCTGCCTTGGGCTACTTTCAACGCTTCCTCGCCATTGTTGGCTTCGGTCACGTCGAAACCTGCTGTCTTGAGAGTAAAGCTCACCATTTGCCGCATGGAGGCTGAATCATCAACTGCGAGGATTGTCTTCATTGAGCGTTTCCTTTTCAAAATCCGAATCGAGTGTCGGGATCCTGATCCCCAGGCGCGTCAGTTGAGCGATAAAGGTGGGTTGAGCCTGTTGCCATGACAGTTTCAACCCTCGCTTGTCGCAACTCAGAGCAAACAGGTACAGCAACTGGGCGCCGGCAGTATCCACCTTGTGCAACTCACCGGCATCCAGGATCAATTCATCGACCCGATGCAAGAGCTCCAATAGTTTTTGGTAGAGTGGCTGAATATTGCGAATGCTTATTTCTGAACCCAGTGCCAGTGTGTCGATGGACATAGTGCTTCCCTGTTTTCCCAACACACAAAAGATAGTCGGCAAATTTCACTTCTGCCTCTTTTCAAAAGAAAAAATGGTATATGAATGACTAGGCTCTTTAGGGGGTTAGTGAGGCCCTTGATACTGAGTAACCAGAGTGCGAAAGTCGGCCAGCAGTTCATCGTTGCGGATTTGCGGCAGTTGTCCGGGTGTCTGTGAACTGGGCTTGATGGTGGCGTAGCGGCGGCCGTCGGGCGAGATCAGGATCAAAGAGGCGCTGTGATCCACTTGGTAGTCAGGGCCATCGCCGACCAGTGAATACACCAGGCCCAGATCGCGGCTGAAGGGCAGTAATGCCGGGTGCTCGGCTCGCAAACCTATGAACTCGGGATTAAAGAAGGCCAGGTAATCCTTGAGTTTGCTTTGGCTGTCACGCTCAGGGTCGACACTGAGCAGTATCACCTGTATTGGTGCCACTTGTGCCAGTTTCGGGTAGACGGCACTGAGTTTGCCAAGGGTGGTGGGACATACGTCCGGGCAGGAGGTGTAACCGGCGAAAATTAGACTCCATTTCTGTTTTAGCTTGTCATTATCGAATTGATGGCCGTTTTGGTCCTGCAACTCAAAAGGTTGCAGTGGTCTTGGGGTTTCATATTGAAAGCTGGTTTGCAATGCCTGCGGCGGCTGAGACGAAGGTCGGTGAAACAGCTGTACACTGGCCAAACCGCCAAGACCTATGAGCAAAATCCCCGCCACCAAGATGCGTTTCTTCATGATTCAACTCCAGAGGTAATGATCCACCAGCAGGGCAATAAACAGCAGCATCAGCTGATAGATAGAGAAACGGAACACGGCCATCGCCAGCCCGGGACGATCGGCAAACTTGAGTTGCCAGGCCTTGTAGATAAACAGGCAACTGAGAATGGTGGAAGCCAGCAGATAGACGGGGCCACTCAAGCCAACCAAAACCGGCAATAAGCAGGCGATGGCCAGCAGAAGGGTGTAGAGCAGAATACAGGTCTTGGTAAATTCCACCCCGTGAGTCACAGGCAGCATGGGGATATCCACCTTGGCGTACTCTTTTTGACGGTGAATGGCCAAGGCCCAGAAATGAGGCGGAGTCCAGGTGAAAATAATGATCACCAACAGCCAGGCGTGGCCGTGAAAGTCATTGGTTACCGCCGTCCAACCCAGCAGTGGCGGCATGGCACCGGCAAGGCCACCTATCACGATATTTTGGGGGGTTGCCCGCTTTAAATAGGCGGTATAGATAAGGGCGTAGCCAATCAGGCTGGCACAGGTCAACCAGGCGGTGAGTGGATTCACCAGCCAATAGAGTAGGGTAAAGCCCGCCACTCCAAGCAAGACGGCAAAGCTCAAGGCCCGGCTCACGCTCACTCGTCCCTTGGGTAAGGGGCGGTTATAAGTGCGGGCCATCAGGCCATCGATGCGTCGATCGATAAGGTGATTCAAGGCGGCCGCCGAGCCCGCCATCATGGCAATTCCCATTAACCCGGCAAGCAAAGGCTGTAGGGGGACAGCACCGGGCAACGCCAGGCACATACCCACCAGGACGGTGAGTAGCATCAGCGCCACCACCTTGGGTTTGGTCATTTCCAGGTAATCGCGCCAGGAGATCTCTGTGCGGGTCGCGTCCTGGGCTATGGAGAGTAGTTTAGCCATAAACAGTCCCTCTTCAGGCTTTACGCCAAAGCGCATAGTTGATGAATACCAAAGTCAGCAGCAGCAGGGCTGCGCCGCCGTTATGGGCAACCGCCACCGGCAGCGGCAGATGCAGCAATACGTTGGCCAGGCCCAATGACAGCTGTAATCCCAGCACCAAGGTGAGTACCAGAGCCGAGCGTTTCAGCATGCTCGAGTCGGCTCTGCGCCAGAGCATCAATGCCAGGGTGAGTACCACTATCGCGGTCAGCAGGGCACCTATTCGGTGGGCAATATGTATGGTCATCCGGGTGTGATAATCCAATACGCCGAACTCAAAGCTGGGATGCTGCCCCTGAAAAGGAGAGAAGGCATCTGCCAGACGTAGGTTGCTGCTCCAGTCACCTTCGCAGATAGGCAACTCTGTGCAGGCCAGGGCGGCGTAGTTGGAGGAGGTCCAGCCGCCGAGCATAATTTGCAGTACCACAATGGCCAGCGCTACCATGGCCAAAGGCGCCAAGGTGCGGGCTTTGGGATCGCCATCCGGAATTTGCAGCGGCCGGAGCCTGAGATACAGCAGCAACAACAGCGAAAACAGGGTGAATCCCCCGAGCAGGTGAGACATGACCACGACGGGCATCAGTTTCATGGTCACAGTCCACATTCCCAGCAGCGCCTGAAATACTATCAGTGCGGCGATCAGTCCCGGCAGCTTCTTCGGAGTTTCTCTGCCACGCCAACTCTGGATCAAAATAAGTAATACCAGAATCCCCAGTGAACCGGCCACGTATCTGTGGATCATCTCCAGCCAGGCTTTCTTGGGTTCGATTTCTTGTCCCGGAAAGTGGCGTTCGACATGAGCCAATTCATGGGCCTGAGAAGGCACCTTGATATGGCCATAGCAACCGGGCCAGTCGGGGCAGCCAAGGCCGGCATCCGACAGCCGGGTGTAGGCGCCCAACAGGATGACCGTCAGAGTGCAGATCAGGGTCATCTTCAGTAGCAAGTTCAGTTTCATCAGCCCACCCTCGAGAGTTTCAACAGCTTGCGCAGGTCGCTGACCAAGGCCTTGCCCTGCAAGAGTTGGCCATGGTGATCCACTACCCCCGGATAGGCCAACACCCAAGCGCCCAGAGGGTCGACTATCACCAACATCTGCTGCTGTAATGGATTCTCGGCGGTCAGAGGTTTATCCAGAGTGACTCGATGAAAGTCCTTGTTTAGCGGAGCTTCCGTGTCGCTTTCCCGGTTGATGAAAATCAGGGTGTCGACCCTGTCCATCTCGGCGCCCAGCGCCGTATGGCTCTGCTGCAATATGTAGAGTCGTTCCTGGCATAGTTCATCGCAGTTGGCCGGTATCAGGTATAGGACTTGCCAACGGCCGGGAAGCGGGTTGTCTAGCCCAAGTTGTTGATAACCCAGATTAGCCGGCAGCAACTGGCCCTTATTGGTGGCTCCGCCTTGATACAGCTCGAAGCTCAGTACCAGTTTTGCCAGTATCACAGGCAGGGCAAAGGCCAGCAGTAGTATCAAGAGTGGTCTTTGGGTTCGGGAGTTCATCCTGGCTCCTCTTGCTGTAATTGGGCGTTCTGAATTCAGCTCGCCCTATGGTTAGTGTCGATTCAGTTTCCAGCGCCACCAGACAAGCAGTAACAACAGGGCGGCAGCCATGGAAAACCACTGCAGGGCATAACCCAGGTGTTTTTCAGCCGGCATGGGCAATGGCTGCCAGGGTCTTGGCAAGTCCACACCTTCCAGCTGAACCGGCTGCAACACGGCCGGGATCAGTTTGTGCCCAAGCAAGTGCTCGAGCTGCGGCCAGTTGAGATTTTGTATTCGCTTGGGCCAACCGGCTTCGGCCAAGAGCTCCTGGCTCAGTGGGTTACTGCCCTTTTGCCACAATCGGCCTTCGAGGGTGAGGCGTGGCGGTAATGGCAATATCTCTGGCAGTTCACTGCGTTTTTCTGCGGCTGGGATAAACCCCAGCTCCAGCAATAGCCAGGGTTGCTCCGGCTCAACTTGCAGAGGTTGCAGCAACAGGTAGCCTACTCGTCCCTGATACACCTGGTTGTCCAGCAGCAATTGCTTACCGCTCAATACATTGGCGCTCAGCTGCTGTTTCTGCCCTGTGAGTCGGGTGTCTGGGTCTCGCCTCAGCAGAGCTGAAAAGCTGCTTGGCCCCGCATCCGCTCTGGCGGCAATCTCCTGGGCCAATAGTTGCTTTTCTTCAGCGCGCTGCAGTTGCCAGAATCCCAGCTTGACCATGAGTAGAAACAGCCCCAAAGTAAATAACAGTGCAAGGTAACGCCCCCAAGGGATGGGAGAGTGAATGTCAGTCAGTTTTTTCTTTAAAGTCATATTGGTACTGCTACTGCTGTTCATCATTTTCAACCTTGGTCGCGCCCTGTGGATCATGGTGCGCGGCGATTCATCTGTTCCCATGAGCCGTTTTCTTGCCCGCCGGGTGCTGTTTTCGGCGTTGGTGGTTCTTTTGTTGCTGCTGGCATTGGCGCTGGGGATTATTTCCCCTAATCCCCGGCCTTACTAAAGCACATACACAAAAACAAACAGGCATAGCCACACCACATCGACAAAGTGCCAATACCAACTGCCGGCCTGAAAGGCAAAGTGACGCTCAGCGCTGAAGTGCCCCTTTAAAACCCTGAAAAACAGCACCAACAGGAACAGCGTGCCCAGAGTCACATGCATACCGTGGAAACCTGTCAGCAGGAAGAAGGTGTTGCCATAAACGCCGGACTGCAGCGTCAGCCCCAGCTCAGTGTAGGCATGGACATATTCCTCTCCCTGCAAGATTAAAAACGCCAGTCCCAGCAAGATGGTGAGTCCAAGCCAAAGGGTTAAGGCGGTGCGTTTGCCTTTCTCTAACCCCAGGTGGGCAAAATGCAGGGTAATAGAGGAGGTAAGCAGAATAATGGTGTTGAAAAGGGGTAAACCATTCCAACCCATGGCTTGGGTTTCAGTGCCGTCCGGGGTTTTCAGTAAGGGCCAGCCTGCGCTGAATCCAGGCCAGAGCACTTCGTTGGTCATGGCATTGTTGGATGCACCACCCAACCAAGGCACTGCCACCATACGGGCATAGAAGAGGGCGCCGAAAAAGGCCGCAAAGAACATCACCTCAGAGAAGATGAACCAACTCATTCCCTGCCGAAATGACCTGTCCATCTGTGGCGAATAGAGACCACTCATGGATTCATGGATCACGTTTCTGAACCAGCCAATCAGCATGAACAGAATGACAGCAATTCCTGTCAGCAGTACGTAGCTGCCGTGGCCACCGTCAGACTTGAGCTGGGATACATAAGTACCGGCACCATAGGCGATAAGAAAAAGCCCCAATGCGCCGACAATCGGCCAGGCGCTTTGAGCCGGAACATAATAGTGTTCATGTTTACTGGTCATTTCGCTGCTCCTTGCTCCAGGGCATCGGATATCTGTCTATCCGTGATGTCATAGAGGGTGTAAGAGAGGGTCAGAGTGCTGATGGAGTCCGGCAGGTCCGGATCCACGTAAAACACCAGCGGCAGCTCGGCACTGGCATCGGCAGCCAGCGGCTGCTGATTGAAACAGAAGCACTCGGTTTTATTGAAGTAGGCGGCGCCTTGTCCCGGTGAAACGGAAGGGATCGCCTGACCTATCTTGTATTGGTGTGACAGGTTGCGGGCCAGAAAGCGGGTATGGGTCAACTGGCCGGGATGCACCTTGATACGGGTCACTTCCGGCTTGAACTCCCACGGCATTCCCTTGGCCACCTGAGAGATAAACTCCACAGTGACCAAGCGGCTGTTATCCACTTGGGCACTATAAGTGGCGGCGCTGGTGTTGGTCTTGCCATTGATCCCCAACTGCTGACAAAGCACGTCATAGAGCGGCACCAGGGCAAAGCCGAAGCCGAACATGGCTACGGCGCCAAGTAGCAGCAGGCGTACCAGTTTACGGTTGTCGGGGCGGGAGTCTGCCATATCACTTAATCTCCGGCGGAGTGCTGAAGGTGTGATAAGGCGCCGGACTTGGGAGTGTCCACTCAAGTCCTTGGGCACCTTCCCAAGGTTTGGCCGGAGCCTGGGCGCCGCCGCGAATACACTTGATCACCAGTACCAGAAATATCAGCTGTGACAGGCCAAAGGCAAAACCGCCTATGGAGACAATCTGATTGACATCGGCAAACTGCACCGAGTAGTCGGGGATGCGTCTGGGCATACCGGCCAGTCCGAGGAAATGCATCGGGAAGAACAACACATTGACCGAAATGACCGAGCACCAGAAATGCCACTTGGCCAAGGTCTCGCTGTACATATGCCCGGTCCACTTGGGTAGCCAGTAATAGGCGGCGGCCATGATGGAGAAGATGGCACCGGTGACCAGCACATAATGAAAATGGGCAACCACAAAGTAAGTGTCATGGTATTGGAAGTCGGCTGGGGTGATTGCCAACATCAGGCCGGAGAAGCCGCCTATGGTGAAGAGAATAATAAAGGCACAGGCGAACATCATAGGGGCTTCAAAGCTGATGGATCCCCGCCACATGGTGGCAACCCAGTTGAATACCTTGACCCCGGTTGGCACGGCAATCAGCATGGTGCAGTACATAAAGAAGAGTTCGGCAAAGACAGGCATACCTGTGGTGAACATGTGGTGTGCCCACACCAGGAAGGAGAGGATCGCGATGCTGGCAGTGGCGTAGACCATTGAGGCGTAGCCAAACAAAGGTTTGCGACTGAATGCCGGAATGATGGCCGAGATGATGCCGAATGACGGCAAGATCATTATGTACACCTCGGGGTGGCCGAAGAACCAGAAAATATGCTGGAACATCACAGGATCTCCGCCGCCGGCGGCATCGAAGAAGCTGGTGCCGAAGAATTTGTCTGTGAGTACCATGGTCACAGCCCCGGCCAATACCGGCATAACGGCTATCAGAAGGAAGGCGGTGATAAGCCAGGTCCAGACGAACAGGGGCAGCTTCATCCAGTTCATGCCAGGTGCGCGCAGATTCACTATGGTGACTATCACGTTGATCGCCCCCATGATTGAGCTTATCCCCATGATATGTATTGAAAAAACAAACAAGGCTGTGCTGTCTGCGCTATAAGTTGTCGACAATGGCGCATAGAAGGTCCAGCCAAAATTGGGGCCGCCGCCTTCCATAAACAATGAGCTAAGCAGGATTAAGAAGGCGAAGGGTAAAATCCAAAAGCTCCAGTTGTTCATCCTCGGCAGCGCCATATCCGGCGCACCTATCATCATGGGGATCAACCAGTTGGCCAGGCCGGTAAAGGCCGGCATCACGGCACCAAAAACCATGATAAGACCGTGTACTGTGGTCATTTGGTTAAAGAAATTGGGCTCGACCAGTTGCAAACCGGGCTGGAATAATTCAGCACGGATCACCATGGCCATGGCGCCCCCGATTAGGAACATGATGAAGCTGAACCAGAGATAGAGTGTGCCTATATCTTTATGGTTGGTGGTCAGCAACCAGCGCATGATCCCCTTGGGGGCGTGATGATGCTGGTGTTCCTGTTCAGTGACTTCCTGAACACCGGCTTTCGCATCTTGACTGAATGAGTTCATCTTCTTCCCCTACTGCCCGTGGTTATTGACGTCGGCGGCTTGCACTGTGTCGCCTGTGTTATTGCCCCAGGCATTGCGCTCATAGGTCACCACAGCGGCCAGTTCCTTGGCGGTAATCTGTTTGCCGAAGGCTTGCATGGCGGTGCCTGTCTTGCCATGGATCACTATGTCCAGATGGGCTGCTATTGGACCTATGGCAATAGCACTGCCCTTGAGCGCCGGGAACACCCCTTGAAGTCCGGCGCCGTTTGGCTGATGACAGGCGGCGCAGCGCGCCATATAGATCTGTTCGCCAAGCGCCATGGCTTCATCATGGCTCATGGTCTCACTGAGGGCCGCCTGAGCTTCTTCGGCGGCCGTAGCCGCGGCTTGTTTCTGCTTTGCCATCCAGGCGTCGAACTCATCTTCTGCCAGTACCTGCACCACAATCGGCATAAAGCCGTGGTCTTTACCGCAAAGCTCGGCACATTGGCCGCGGTAGATCCCCGGCTTGTCCACCCGGGTCCAGGCTTCGTTGATAAAACCGGGATTGGCGTCTTTTTTGACGGCAAAGGCGGGCACCCACCAGGAGTGGATCACATCATCTGAGGTCATCAGGAATCGGACTTTACGATTGATGGGCAATACCAACGGCTTGTCGACTTCAAGCAGGTAGTGCTCGCCCTTGGCTTCCTGGCCTTCTATCTGGGACCTCGGCGTTGCCAATATGCTGAAGAAGTCGATGTCTTCGCCGAAATAGCTGTAGTGCCATTTCCATTGCGAGCCGGTGATCTTGACCGTCAGGTCGGCATCACTGGGATCCTCCATGGCAATCAGCGTCTTGGTTGCGGGGATTGCCATCAGGATAAGGATTAAGAAGGGGATAAGCGTCCAGGCAATTTCTACCTTGGTACTTTCATGGAATTGGGACGCGACTGCCCCTTTGGATTTTCTATGGTTGATCATGGCGTAGATCATCACGCCGAATACGACCAAACCTATGGCGCAGCAGATATAAAGAATGATCATGTGCAGGTGATACACCTTGCCACTGATCTCAGTTACCCCTTGAGTCATATTCAAGGGCATATCTGCCTGAGCACCTGGAGACAACAAGCTGACGCACAACAAGGTCAGCAAAACACACAGCCATTGCTTCACAAGACATCTCCTCTGTCAATTGCATTCGCAACTACAAAGAAGAGTCACACAGTAAGTCTTTGCTCTATGCAAACTCTTCAGTTCCCAAAAAAGCAACGATGACTTCAAAGTGCGGCGGCGGTTTCACTTAGATCTAGGTATACAGGTGGTAACCACTGTTGCACTTACCGCTGAATATACTCAGCATTTCCGGCGACGGCCTTACTCGCTATAAAGCGAAATGGGACGTTCAACCTACGACGAATTGCATGGAGATAACACAATCGTTGTTCTTACATTACTTGTAGATTAAATTTTGATCAAGATCACGATATTTTCTAACTGTATGAAAGAAAAGCGTCTGTTAATCTAGAGGTGAATTCTGCGTGAGGGGCTGACCAGCGCGGCTTTGCGTCGATTTACAAGGAAAGGTATTGCACCCAAAAGGCACAGAATAAAGGCCATCCCAGGAATGGCCTTTATTCATACAATTAATGGATGGAGCGGGTAAGTTCGTTGAGGCGGTTATCCATCTCTTTCGCCTGCCGTCCTGTTTCCAGCACTATTCCCATGGCTCTGGCGTTACGGGCAACCAGCTGCAATCGACGGTTATCACGGGCATCCAGGCTGTTTATCCAACTGATCACTGCACTGGAGGTGCCGTTGGTCAAGGCTCTTTCCGTTGCCCACAGGGCTTCGATTTCATCCTTGGTGCGCACCAAGAGAACTCTATCCATTCTGACACCGGCCCTTGCTAAGGTTTCCTTGTAACCTATGTTGGCAGGGGCGTTAATCAAGACTATCCAGCGTCCCTGTTGACTCAATTGCGCCAATTGAGGGCAGAGGCGTAATAATTCCTGACGTCCCTGGCTATGGCTGGCCAAGCTGGAGATGCCGGTATGTTGCCAAGGCTGATTGCCGGCAATACTGGTGTCTGTCCACAGGCCCGGGTGTCTTGGGGCGTTGCCCGTCATTATGCTCATAGCCAGTCTCCATTGCGTATTATGCCTACCGCCAGTCCTTCAATGGTCAATGGCTGGAAAGTCAGGTCGACTTTGATTGGGGAGTAAGCCTCGTTCTCGGCATGTAGATAAACCACATTACCTTTCTTTTCAAAACGCTTCACTGTTACATCGTCTTCAACCCTGGCCACCACGACTTGACCGTTACGGGCTTCTTGTACCTTGTGAACCGCCAGGAGATCACCTTCGAGAATGCCTATGTTCTTCATGCTGTCGCCGCGTACCCGCAGTAGGAAGTCGGCGCAGGGATGGAACATGCCAGGGTCGACCTGGTAATACTGCTCAACATGCTCCTGTGCCAGTATGGGTTCCCCGGCAGCGACCTGGCCTATTAAGGGCAGACCTGCTTCTGACTCCGCTTGTTCATCATGTGACAAGCGAATACCACGAGAGGTGCCTGGCATGATCTCAATACAGCCTTTCTTTGCCAGTGCCTTGAGGTGTTCCTCTGCGGCATTGGCACTCTTGAAGCCTAACCGGGTAGCAATTTCAGCCCGGGTTGGCGGCATGCCGGTGTCGGCTATATTGCGTTTAATCAATTCCAGAATCTGTGCCTGGCGCGGTGTCAGTGGTCTCATGGTGATTCCTGTTTTTTCATACAGTACCTGTCAGTATATACAGTATTTTGATCAGCGCAAGTATTAACCAAAATTGAAACGTTTAGGGGAGGGTAAATGTTTTAACCTGTGGCAGATTTGGACAGTCAGGCTTACGAATTATGTGGAGTTCAAGGAATTTGCCAGAGGAGCTGCCGGGACCGGTTCGCACCTTCCCTAGCTAAGATTCAGGAAGTTCTGGTATTCTATTGGGCTATTGATTGTGGCTCAGACACTGAAAAACATGTCCAAACAAGATTCATTCTGGTTTAAATCACTTCGCTGGCTCCAAAGCAAGCTGGTGCATACCACTGTGGTGCCTCAGGATCCTTTCGCCGATTTGAACCTGGATCTCGCCAAGCCGATGGCCTACGTGATGAAGACGGAGTCTGTCAGTGATATCGCGGCGTTGGCGGAAGTCACCCGTAAGTTTGGTTTGCCTTGCCCTTATGAGACGCTCAAGGTTGATGATATTACCGTTCCCAGAGTCGTCTGCCTGGAAGGTGCAAAGCCCCTGTTCGGCAAGCGCAAGGGCAATAAACCTTTTCTCAGCTGTTTCACCTCTTTGCTTCATTTGCATCAGACCAATCCACAACTGGATATTCAATTGGTGCCGGTGAGTCTCTATTGGGGCCGAACTCCGGGTAAGGAAGATGACAGCATGCGCGCCGCCGTATTTGAGCGGGAAAACCCCACTTGGTTGCGCAAGTTTCTAATGATCTTGTTCCTGGGGCGAGACAACTTTGTGCAGTTTTCCAATGCGGTCTCGCTGCGGCTGATGGCCGATGAACATGGAACCGATAAAGCTATTGCCCATAAGTTGGCGCGAGTGGCCAGGGTACATTTCCGCCGTCAGCGTAAGGTGATGACCGGGCCATTACTGCCCAACCGTCAAGCGCTGTTTAATGAACTGTTGCGTTCAGAAACCCTTAAAAAGGCTATAAAAGAGGAAGCCGCAGCCAAGAAGATCCCCGAGGCCAGGGCCAGGGAAATGGCGGAGGAATATCTCGATGAGATTGCTGCCCACTATTCAGACAGCCTGGTGCGTATTGCCCAGCGGATCCTCACCTGGTTATGGAACAAGCTCTACAAGGGGATCAACATCAAGGGCGCCGAGCAGATACGCCAGCTGCATCATGATGGACATGAGATAGTTTATGTACCTTGCCATCGCAGTCATATGGATTATTTGCTGCTCTCCTATATTCTCTATTTTCAGGGTATGGTTCCGCCTCATATCGCCGCCGGTATCAACCTGAACTTCTGGCCTGCCGGGCCTATATTCCGCCGTGGTGGTGCCTTCTTTATCCGCCGCAGTTTCAACGGTAATAAACTCTATACTGCAGTGTTCCGTGAGTATCTGGATCAGCTGTTTGCCAAAGGCTATTCGGTTGAGTACTTCACCGAAGGTGGCCGCTCCCGTACCGGGCGGTTGTTGTCGCCCAAGACTGGGATGCTGGCGATGACGGTCAACTCTGTGTTGCGGGGTATTGAGCGACCAGTGACTTTGGTGCCTGTGTACCTGGGCTATGACCACGTTATGGAAGTGGCCACTTATCACAAAGAACTCAGCGGCAAGAAGAAGCAAAAAGAATCTGTCTGGCAAGTGGTTGGCGCCTTGCGTAAGTTGGGTAATTTTGGTCAGGGTTATGTAAACTTTGGTGAGCCCGTGACGCTGCAGAATTTCCTCAGTGAGGCGGCACCTAACTGGCGCGAAGAGGTGGCAGCCGATCCCGAGCAGAAACCCAGCTGGTTGACTCCGGCTGTCAATACTCTGGCCAATCGGGTCATGACTCATATCAACGATGCTGCTGCTGCCAGCGCAGTGACCCTCACCAGCTTGGTACTATTGTCCTCAGAGCAGAATGCGCTGGAACGAAACCAGTTGGAACGTCAGTTGGACTTGTATTTGGATCTGCTCAAGGAAGTGCCTTACACCCAGTACATCTCGGTGGCCGAAGGTGACGGTAAGCAATTGCTGCAACAAGGTCTGGAGCTGAATAAGTTTACGGTTCAGGAAGATGAACTGGGCGATATCATCTCAATCGACGAGTCGATTGCGGTAACCATGACTTACTATCGCAACAACATCATTCACCTATTTATGGTGCCTTCTTTGCTGGCCAGCTGCCTGGTGCGTCAAGAGCAGTGCTGCCGATCTCGGATGCAAGCGGTGCTTGAGGATTTCTACCCTTTGCTGCAGGCCGAGCTGTTTATGGGTAAGGCCGATGTCAGAGCCTATGCCGATCAACTGCTGGATCGTTTCATTGCCAAAGGTTTGGTGGCCGAAGAAGTCAATGGCTTCCGAGTGCTGGAAGCCGGGATCAATCCGCTGGCGTTGCTGGCCGAAACCATGAGCGAAACCCTTCAACGTTACGCCATCATCTTTAACTTGCTGGCCGCGCACCCGGGTATTGAGCGTGGCGATTTGGAGCGCGAAAGCCACAAGTTGGCCAGTCGTCTTGGCGCGCTGCATGGGATTACTGCCCCTGAATTTTACGACAAGAAACTCTACGGCATCTTGAGTATCAAGCTCAAAGAGCTTGGGTATCTCACCAAGGAAGATACCCGCCATGATATAGAGCGAACCCGGGATTATGCCAACCAGCTACTGCGTCCTCAGGTCAAGCAAACCATAGTTGACAGCGTCGCCGCCGAACAGGAGGCCTGATGGCCAATCATATGAATGCGGCGCCTGCCAAGGCGTCTTTGCTGGGCGGCGCCATGATCATCGCCGGGACCACAGTCGGTGCCGGCATGTTTTCGCTGCCGGTAGAAGGTGCCGGCATGTGGTTTGGCTACTCTGTGCTTATGCTGCTGGGGGTGTGGTTTTGCATGTTCATGTCCGGGCTACTGCTGCTGGAAACCAATCTCCATTTTGAGCCCGGCGCCAGCTTTGACACCCTCACCAAGGAAACTTTGGGGCAATTCTGGCGGGTGCTTAACGGCGCTTCGATAACCTTCGTGCTCTATATCCTTACTTACGCCTATATCAGTGGCGGCGGCTCCATAGTCAATCACAGCCTGGAAGGGATGGATATCAGCCTGCCGCAGAGCTTTGCCGCCCTGGTGTTTGCCCTGGTGCTGGCACTGGTGGTGCTGATAAGTACCAAGGCCGTGGATCGGATCACCACTATAATGCTGGGCGGGATGATTATCAGCTTCTTTCTGGCGATAGGCAATCTGCTGATCGGCATAGACACCAGCAAGTTGTTACTACCTGATGGCGAGAACTCTTATGGCTCATATCTGTGGGCGGCCATTCCTTTCGGGCTGGCGAGTTTTGGCTATCATGGCAATGTGCCGTCGCTGGTGAAATACTACGGCAAGCAACCGGGCACCATTATCAAGGCGATTTTTGTAGGTACCTTTATCGCCTTGGCTATCTACCTGTGTTGGTTGGTGGCGACCATGGGTAATATTTCCCGCGGCGAATTCGGCGCTATTATTGCTCAGGGCGGCAATATGGGCGTATTGGTTGGCGCCTTGTCCAAGGTGATGGATAACTCGCTGCTCAACACCATGCTCACTCTGTTTGCCAATCTGGCGGTAGCCTCTTCATTTCTTGGGGTAACCTTGGGCTTGTTTGACTATTTGGCAGATCTGTTTGGTTTTGACGACAGTCGCTGTGGCAGGGCCAAGACCGCCTTGGTGACTTTCCTGCCTCCGACTTTATTGGGTATGTTGTTTCCCGATGGCTTCCTGGTCGCTATCGGCTTTGCTGCCCTGGCGGCTACAGTTTGGGCCGTCATAGTGCCGGCCTTGATGGCTTGGCGCTCAAGACAACAATTTGCCGATAGCCAGGGCTTTCGTGTGCCGGGCGGTACACCTTTGATAGCCATAGTGGTGCTGTTTGGATTACTGACGGCTGCCTGCCATCTGTTGGCCATGGCTGGTATACTGCCTAAGTATTCCTGAAGCGAGAAGCAGCTCTCTTTTTCAAAGGAATGAAAGAGCGGCTTCTTGACAAGACTATAAAAGTCAGTAATTTATATCGTCCATGCCGAGTGTTTTGTGCGGGTGTAGTTCAATGGTAGAACGGCAGCTTCCCAAGCTGCATACGTGGGTTCGATTCCCATCACCCGCTCCAATTAGTTTCGTCATAGTTGATACTTGCTCCCAGTAGCTCATGAATCAATATTCGTTTTTTGCACTGGGCTTTATCCGCAACCTATGACTATTTAAGTTACATAGGTGCCGGTCTCGTTTTTCTATCCGTAAAAGCCAATAAACTGAAAGGCAATATATTTCTCAAAGGGGATCGGGTCATTTTGGCCTTCTGAGTCTAAATAGCGCCCCTTTAGGAAGGGTGCCAAACTCTCTTGGGATTTGTCTGATAGTTATCCTGCTCTCGATAAGCCAGTATTACTTACGCATAAAGGGATTGTGTCCATTGCCCTGCATCCTTTTTATGTATGAGATTTTGCATCTCATTGTTCCGTCGTAGTCTGTTGTTTGGCACATTGTGCAGCATAGGGAAGCGTGACAAGGAAAGTTTGTGCTAACCAACAGGCTACGGCCTTTTTTCTTCTTTATATCGTCAAACCCTTATATTCTCAATTCGATATTGCCATCGTATATTTTCTATACAGCCTGGTATAATTTCTATTAGTGTTTAACGTAAATGGAACCGGCTTCATCAGCCTCCACTGCGCAACACAGAATTGGAAACCGGATAATGAAGATTACAGCATACAGACATGGCGAGCCCTGTTGGGTAGAACTGGGGACGCAGGACTGGAACAGTGCCAAGCACTTTTATTGTCGTCTCTTTGGTTGGCAAGCTGAAGATATCCCCATGCCGGAAGGCGCCTATACCATGTTGAAGCAGGCGCATGAAGATATAGGTGCCATTTATCAATTGCCTACTGAATTACAGCAGCAGGGGGTTCCCAGTCACTGGGCGGTTTACTTTGCGGTGGAGGATATTAACCACTGTATTGAGGCCATCAGCTCCGCCGGCGGTCAGCTTCTGATGGGCCCCCATGAGGTTGGCTGTGCCGGTAAGATGGCGCTATTTACCGATCCCGAAGGGGCCCATTTTTCGGTTTGGCAGGGTATCGAACATCCCGGTGCCGGGCGTAAGTGGGAAGCCAACACTCTATGCTGGGTTGAGCTCGCCTGTCGGCAACCTGAAGCGGCCAAGATCTTTTATCCCAAGGTGTTCAACTGGCAGATGCGTCGCAGTGAGAATGCTGTCGATTTTGAATATACAGAATGGTTTCTCAATAGCGACAGCTGTGATGAAGGCATTGGCGGTATGCTGCAAATGACCGAGCAGTGGGGTGACGTGCCGCCCCACTGGATGATTTATTTCAGTGTTGATGACTGTGATGTGATGGCTTGTCGGGCGGCCGAATTGGGCGGCAAGGTTTGTGTGCCACCTACAGATATCCCCAATGTGGGGCGTTTTGCGGTGATCAACGACCCGCAAGGGGCTGTTTTCAGTATTATTCGGCTGACCATGGCGCTCTAATTTCTCTCAGTTGGCCGCATCGATGCGGATTTGGCTACCACAGTTGCCGGGAGCAATTCTGGGTGCCTGTTGCAGCAGAGTCTTTAGGTCGCTGTCATCTATCTTTTCGGGAAGACTGAGCTGAATTTCGGTCAACATCCCCCGGTGACATTTAAGGCTCAGCTTGTGTTCGCTCGAAGGGCCAAAGCTTTGCTGAAACGCTTGTCTTAAAGAATCGGTCGCTATCTTGGCGCCGATGTTTTGTTGCAGTAGGTTGAGCAGAGGCGTTGCCTGGTTAACCTCTGTGGTCAGTTTGAGTGCCAATGAAAAGTAGGTTTCGGCATTTTCATCCCTGCAACTGCCGTGTTTCCACCATTCGTGCCGCTCCAGGCAACTGCCATAGGCGTGACTGGGCATCATCTGAGCCAGGCGCTCGGATACGGCTTCACTCAACTCAATGGCGGGATAAGCGCAGAAGTTATCGGGCTTGTGTTTGACCTTGCCGCAATAGCCATAGCTGATGCCGCAAGAGCGCTTATTGGGCCATAAGCCGTGCAAGCTGAAATGACTGGCATCGAAGCGGTCGGCGCTTTGGCTGCGACATTCGGGTTTGCTGGAACCTTTTGACTCACAAAAGGCGTTTTGCCACGACAGAGCCAGCAGATGGCTATCGTATTTATCGGCCAGGTTACAGGCGTTTTTGGTTTGAGGTTCAGTAGGCAGTGCGCCCGCTTGCAGCTGACCACAATCGGCGGCAATCCAGCGCAGAGGTGATTGTGTCGCCGAGGTCTTGACCCTGAACCAGGTGGGCGTGTCGTGACCGAGGCGCTCAACTATCTCCAGCCTTTGTCCGGGGTTGCTGTAAAGCTGCCCGGGATTAGTGCCCTTGTTCTTCGATTGAAACAGCGGGCAGGTCTTGTCTATCAGCAACTCACCGGAAAAGGGGGCTGCCATGATCCCGACAGGTAACAGCCACAGCAATAATATCAGTAAGCGGGTCATAAGGTTCCTCTTTGACGAAATTGTCATCATGCAGATTTTTGTTTGCCATGTGACACTTTGTATCTGTATCGGTTTGAAGTGCAACTTATGTTAAATAGATGATCTTAAACTTTGGCTTCAAGGCTCAGAGCTGATGCACCATAGCCGGAATATCCGACTTTTTGGCCGCAGATAAATGGCGCCAATTTGTATCTTTGTGTTTGTTGAGCAAATGAAGCGCAATTGTTACTTGTCAATTAGTTGTGTAGCTTGGCAATGCAGCAGAATTTTACAGGAAAAAGTGAATGAAAGGATGTGTTGCCTCGGTAGTTATGGTGTTGTGTCTGGGAGCCTGTAGTAGTACTGATGAATCGCAGCAGGCTCAGGCAGATGTGGAGCGCAGTGATGGTTACCACTGTGAAAAAGTTACAGTGACAGGTTCGAGGATGCCGATAAGAAGATGTACCACTCAGGCACAAAGGGAGCAAGAGCGCTTAGAAGCGGAAGAGATGTTACGTAATGGAAGGGTACTTTCTAAGGAGTGAGTAAGGATGCCAGTGGCTGGTGCCACTGGCATACAGGGATCAGGCTGCTTTGATTTGGCGGCCTTCGGCATCACGGAAGCTACCGATGGCGATACGAACAAAGTCGATCAGAGTCCAAATACCCAGGCCACCCAGGGTCAGTAACATCAGCAGACCTGTACCGATTTTACCTGTGTAAAAACGGTGCACGCCGAAGCTGCCCAGGAAGAAGCACAGCAGTAGAGTAGGTACGAAACCCTTGTCGCTCAATTGCTCATTTTCGATTGTCATTGTTTGTCCTTAAGTTAACTTTTGTCCCGGGTAAGTGATCAGCCTACCCTGCCCATCTTTATAGCTTCCTACGAGTAACATGAAAGTGATTATCACTGTGTGGATAATATCGACCGCCAGTACAGCTATTCCGGTGAATACCAAGGTAGGATCATCTGTCGAAATCAGCGTAATACCTACTATTGCCAGACCGAGATCAAACAGGCCATGCAGAATACGCCCACAGTAAAAATGGTGTATGCCCAAGATGCCGAAAATGCCTGAAAGGCACACGGCTACGCCATAACTCTTATCGGATTTTTTGAGAGTCTGCACTTCCTTGTTCCTATGTTGAAAGCTGAGTCGTCCGGCCCGGCAGGCATCTCCCTGCACATCTTCGAGCCAAACGTGGGAAGTCTACCTTTTTCCTGAGATTTTTTTCAATAACAAATTGTTAAATTGAGATTATTCTGACACATCTGTTTCAAACGCCTGGTATTGGATCACATTGATGTACCACTCTTTGATCCCGGATGGGGTTTGCACCTGGACTTCATCATCAACCTGTTTTCCTATGAGAGCTCGCGCCATGGGGGAGTCTATGGTGATATAACCTTTCTTGGTATCTATCTCGTCCTTGCCGACAATCCGGTAGCGCACCACAGTGCCCTGGTCATTTTCCAGTTCGACCCAAGCGCCGAAAAACACCTTTCCTTCCTGCTGCGGTGAGTAGTCGACTATTTTCAGCTCTTCCAGGCGTTTAACCAGATAGCGGATCCGGCGATCTATCTGCCGTAGTAAGCGTTTGTTGTAGGTGTAATCTGCGTTTTCGGAGCGGTCGCCTTGAGCCGCGGCCTCTTGTACCTTGAGGGTGATCTCGGGGCGGTATTCCTTCCACAAATATTTGAGTTCTTTGTCCAGGGCTTCCCAGCCCTTACGGGTAATCAAATGGGCTTTCATCGGTTTATTCGATCAACTTGCTGTTGGCGCCAGGCGCCGATGCCAATAGTGCTGAAGATTTACAGAACTCAGGCGTGCTTGCAAGTGCGCCTTTCTGCCAATGGGATAAACAGGATGCCTTTGCATGTCATTTTACGCAGGCGATGAGTGTCTGCCCCGGCTCAAAGCAGGCCTGCAGATGATCGCCCAGAGTCAATGGCAAGCCCTCTATGCTGTCGTTGTATACCGAAGCGTAGAGGCGGTCGTTGCCGCCGATATCCAGGGTGATTTCGCTGCGCTGGGGATCGCGTTTGATTTGCAATAATTGGCCTTTGAGGCGATTGCCACTGCTGAGGGGCTGCTGCAGCGAGTGGATACTGACGGCGGGAGCCTTGAACAGCAGCAATACCTTTTTGCCGATATGCAACCCCAGTTTGTCTGTGCTGGCATGGGTGATGGCGGCATCTATCTCCTGCCCACCGGCCAATTTGACCCTGACATTGTCATTGAGTGAATCATCCTTGAGCGCAATGACTTCACCGGCCAGTTGATTGCGGGCGCTGGTCTTGAGCGAGAAGTGGGCCATCAGATCTAGTAGGTTATCCATGGGAACGGCCGCATCCAACAGCGCCTTGAGCACCATGTCCTGCATTTGATCCATCAGTTCGTAGAGCTTCAGCAGACGCTCGCCAAACTCGGTCAACTTGGCGCCGCCACCGCCTTTACCACCCTTTTCACTGCTGACCACAGGCTGGGGAGCCTGCAGATTCATGTCGTTGACCGCGTCCCAGGCCGCCTTGTAACTGATGCCCGCCTGTTTGGCCCCCTGGCTGATGGAGCCGGTAATGCGTATCTGCTTCAACAGTGCAATGCGCTTGGGATTGGCAAACAGTTTATCGGCATTGTTGAGAGTTAACAGGGCTTTGAGGTCCATGGCATATTCCTTATCAGTGTCGGGGTTATTCTCCCTTATTGCGCTGATAAAGACCACAGGGATCACTCACTGGCGCTCACAGGCTTGCTTATCGTTATATAACTATGTATATAACGTTGGCAGTATCTAAATAGTGCAATCATTTCACCAAGGAGTCGTTATGAAGTCCCTGTTCCGTCCTGCCCTGAGCTTGGCTCTGGGGTTATTGTTGGCCTTTAACGTCAGTGCCAAGGAAAAAGTCACCGTCTTTGCCGCCGCCTCACTCACCAATGCCATGAATGAACTGGGCGCCGAATATGACCGCAAGCATGACACTGAAACAGTGTTCTCTTTTGCGTCCTCTTCGACTCTGGCCCGGCAGATTGCCCAAGGTGCGCCCGCCGAGCTGTTTCTGTCGGCCAACCAGAAATGGATGGACTATCTCGATGAAAACAAGGCCATTGACAGTGATAGTCGGGTCACTCTGCTGCGTAACACGCTGGTGCTGATCGCACCGAAAGGCAGTGCGCTGAACCAGGTTGAAATCTCGGCTTCCTGGGATCTCAAACAGGCATTGGATAACAGCCGGATGGCGGTTGGCGATCCAGATCATGTGCCGGCCGGTCGCTATGCCAAGCAGGCGCTGGAAAACTTGGGTTTGTGGCAACAGGCCGAACCTCTGCTGGCCAGAGCCAATAGTGTTCGCGGTGCCTTGGCGTTGGTCGAACGCGGCGAGTCATCTCTGGGGATTGTCTATTCCACAGATGCCAAAGTGGCCCAAGGGGTAAAACAGCTGGCGGTATTCCCCCAAGAGACTCACAAGCCAATCAGCTATCCCATGGCGCTGGTGGGTAAAGAGCACAGCAAAGGCGCCGAAGGTTTCTATCAATTCCTGCAGTCCGACGCTGCCAAGGCGGTATTTGCCAAATACGGCTTTGGCGTAAACTGAGATCCTGACTTTGAGCTTGTTGACCGACTATGAAGTGGCCGCCTTGCTGCTCAGTCTCAAGGTGTCCACTGTGGCAGTGCTCTGTAGCCTGCCGCTTGGTATTTTGTGTGCCTGGGTGCTGGCGCGGCTGGAGTTCCCCGGCAAGTCTGTGCTCGATAGCCTGATCCACCTGCCACTGGTGTTGCCGCCTGTGGTCATAGGGTATTTATTGCTGGTCTCCATGGGCCGCAGCGGTTTTCTCGGTGGTTGGCTCTATGACACTTTTGGCTTCAGCTTTAGTTTCAGCTGGCGCGGCGCTGCACTGGCGGCCGCGGTGGTGTCATTCCCGTTAATGGTTCGTGCCATTCGTCAGGCGCTTGAAGGGGTGGATGTGCGTCTGGAGCAGGCGGCGCGTACCTTGGGCGCCGGCCGACTCAAGGTCTTCTTCACCATCAGCCTGCCGCTGACCGCGCCCGGCATAGTCTCGGGCATGGTGCTGGCCTTTGCCCGCAGCCTCGGGGAGTTCGGTTCCACCATTACTTTTGTCTCCAATATACCCGGTGAAACCCGCACTATTCCCTTGGCTATGTACTCCTTTATCGAGACCCCGGGCGCCGAGGCCGAGGCCGCCAGGCTGTGTGTGATTGCGATATTGATTTCACTGGCTTCGCTGATCGCTTCCCAATGGCTCAGCAAGCGGGCGCAACAGAGGACACTGGGACAATGCTGAAAATCACTATCAGGCAACAGCTGGGACAAACCCTGCTGGATGTGGACACAGAGTTACCTCTCTCCGGGGTCAGCGCCGTCTTTGGCCGCTCGGGCGCCGGCAAGACCTCACTGATTAATATTCTCGGCGGTTTGGCAACGCCGGATGCCGGTGAGATCCGTTTGGGAGAGCGCTGGTTGTTTCATAAAGAAAAGAAGATCAATCTGCCACCTGAGCGGCGTAACGCCGGTTTTGTGTTTCAGGATGCCAGGCTGTTTCCCCACTATCGGGTGCGCGGCAATCTCAACTATGGCCGCAAGGATAAAGACAGCCGCGAGTTTGATACTGTGGTGCAACTGCTGGGGCTGGAGAAACTGCTCGACCGTTTTCCCTTCACCCTCTCCGGTGGGGAAAAACAGCGGGTCGCCATAGGCCGGGCCTTGCTGACCCGTCCAGAGATTCTGTTGATGGATGAGCCGCTGGCATCGCTGGACTTGCCGCGCAAGCGCGAGCTGTTGCCCTACCTACAGAGGCTCACCGCCGAACTTAAGCTGCCGATTATCTATGTCAGCCACAGTCTGGATGAGATTCTGCAACTGGCGGATCAGATGCTGGTGCTGGACAAGGGCAGCTGCGTCCTCAGTGGCCCGCTGGAGCAGGTGTGGGACAGTGACGAGCTGAGACCTTGGCTCAGTGCTCAGGAACAAAGCTCACTGTTGAGTGCCACAGTGGCCGAGAGTCATCCCGAGTATGCCATGACCCGTTTGCAACTCGCCGACGGTAACAGCTTGTGGGTCAATGAACTGTTACCCAAACAGGATAAGCCGATACGGGTGCGGGTTCACAGCAATCAGGTCTCTGTGTGCCTGCAGGTGCCGAGCGGCAGCAGTATTCGCAATATCCTGCCGGTAACTCTGGAGGAGGTGAGCAGGGTCGACAACCGCGACTATGTGCAGCTCAGGTTGAGGTTGGCGGGTATGCCACTGTGGGCCAATATTACCCGCTGGGCCCTTGAGGAGTTGGCGTTGCAGCCCGGAATGTCGCTCTATGCCCAGATTAAAGGGGTCAGCCTCACGGCCGCCGATTTGGCTCGTTCTCACTGAGGTACAACAGAAGATCAACTACTGTTACAAAGTCTCGGGTGATTTTTGGTATTAAAATGGCTAAATTTAAGATATTTAGCCATTTTTTTAGATACTATTGTGCAAGTTGCAAGCTTGGCACTCGAGGAATAGCCCATGGGACAAGAAACCTCCAAGATTCTGGTTGTCGATGACGATATGAGGCTGCGGGCCTTGCTGGAGCGCTATCTGATGGAACAAGGCTATCAGGTACGCAGCGCCGCCAATGCCGAGCAGATGGATCGCTTGCTGGAGCGGGAGAACTTTCACCTGCTGGTACTCGACCTTATGTTACCGGGAGAAGATGGCCTGTCCATCTGTCGCCGCCTGCGGCAACAGGGCAATCCACTGCCGATAGTGATGCTGACCGCCAAGGGCGATGAAGTCGACCGCATCATAGGTCTGGAACTCGGCGCCGATGACTATCTGCCAAAACCCTTCAACCCCAGAGAGTTGCTGGCACGGATCAAGGCGGTAATGCGCCGTCAGGTGCAGGAGATCCCCGGTGCGCCTTCACAGCAGGAAGAGATGGTCAGCTTCGGCGAGTTCAGCCTCAACCTGGCCACCCGCGAGATGTACCACAACGAAGAGTCCATCGCCCTCACCAGTGGTGAATTTGCCGTGCTTAAGGTGTTGGTGACTCATCCCAGGGAGCCATTGTCCCGCGACAAGCTGATGAATCTGGCTCGTGGCCGCGATTATTCGGCGTTGGAGCGTTCCATCGACGTCCAGGTTTCCCGGCTTAGGCGGCTGATTGAAAAGGATCCCGCCAACCCGCGCTATATCCAAACGGTTTGGGGCCTGGGGTACGTGTTTGTGCCAGATGGTGCCGCCCGTAAATGAAGCTGCGCTGGTGGCAACGCCTGTTGCCCAGGAGTGCCTTCAGCCAAACGGTAATGCTGATAGGCTGCCTGCTGCTGATCAATCAGCTGGTCTCCTATTTGACTGTGACGGTTTATTTCATTAAGCCCAGTTACCAGCAGATCAACCAGCTTATCGCCCGCCAGATCAATCTGTTGTTTGTCGATGGGGTCGAGGTGGGCCGTGAACACCTCACCATAGTGGATGCCCTCAATGCCAAGGTGCGCGACGATGGCATGCATGTCTATAACCAGAAACAGGCCAGAGAAGCCGGTATCGAGCGGGCGACCTACTATGGATTCCTCTCAACCCAGATGTCGGAGTATCTCGGTGGCCCGGCCGAAGTGCGTATTGCCCAGAGCAATCTGCTGCAGATCTGGATCCGCCCACCTCAGGCTCCCTCCATCTGGATTAAGGTTCCCCTCAATGGCTGGAACGAAAATGCCCTGTCGCCGCTAAACCTCTATCTACTGGTGATAGGCGCCTTGAGTGTCGCCGGTGGTTGGTGGTTTGCCCGGCAACAGAACCGGCCGCTGCGGCGGCTGCAAAAGGCGGCTATCTCTGTCTCCAGAGGTAATTTCCCTGACCCGCTGCCGCTGACCGGTTCCAGTGAGCTCGTCGAAGTGACCAATGCCTTCAACCGTATGTCTCAGAGTATGAAACAGCTGGAGCAGGACAGAGCACTGCTGATGGCGGGGATTTCCCACGACCTGAGAACGCCCCTGACCCGAATTCGTTTGGCTTCCGAGATGATGGTGGACGACGATGCCTACCTGCAGGAGGGCATAGTCAAAGACATTGAAGACATGGATGCCATCATCAATCAGTTTATCGCCTATATTCGCCAGGATCAGGAGAGCATTCGCGAGCCGGAGCAGATCAACCGTTTAATCCGCGAAGTGGCCCAGGCCGAGAGCAACAGAGTCGGTGAGATAGAGCTGGTACTGGCCGAATGCCCCGAAGTGCCGATGCAGAGCCTGGCCATCAAGCGGGTGATCGGCAATTTGGTGGAAAACGCCTTCCGCTATGGCCGCGGCTGGATCCGTATCGCTTCCCAGGTGGAAAAACACCGCATAGGTTTCAGTGTGGAAGACAATGGCCCGGGTATTGCCGAGAGCCAGATCCCCAAGCTGTTTCAGCCCTTTACCCAAGGTGACAGCGCCCGCGGCAGCGTCGGCTCAGGGCTGGGACTGGCGATCATCAAACGCATCATAGACAGGCATCAAGGCAAGGTCATTCTCAGCAATCGCCCTCAGGGTGGGTTGCACGCTCAGGTGTGGTTGCCAAGGGACTAGCCATAGACGCTGTCTGTCATTCAACTGTCATGCTCCAGTCATAAACTGCGCTCAGTTCAATCAATTGGGCGCAGTTTGCCATGAAGATTTCCACCCTTTCTCTCGGCGCTTCGGCGTTGTTGCTCTTGTTGGCGGCCTTGCTCGCCTCTCTGGTGCTCTGGAGCAGTGAACAGAGACAAGAGGCAGAACTGCAGAGCCAGACGCTGCAAGGCTTGCAGCAAGAATTTTTGGTGGATATCCGTGCCAATCTGGATAAGTATCTCGCCAGTGGCGATGCCGGGCGATTGGAACAGGCCAGAGCTCAGCTCAATGATATTCATGACCGTTTGCCGGCAGATTCACAGTTGGCACAGGAGCTGGCGCAATTGGTGACGGCTCTGGATGGCAAATACCGCGCCGCCGGCAAGTTGGCCGGAAATCCCAGGCAGCTGTTGGCCCATGCCGAAACCGAAATGTTGGACAACAACAAGCGCCTGGCGGATTACGGCGATCAAGGGCTGGCAACGGCGCCACAAGTGGCGCATGAATATCTGCAGCTCAGTCGGGAGCTTCCGCCACTGGTTTACCAGTTGTCACAGCTGACCCAGGATTACCTGCTCGGACGGGAGCAAAGACTCAAGCCTTACCTCGACAGCACCATAACCCAGTTGGCCGACTGGCATGACAGACTCAGCGCCTTGCCACTGCTTGGTCTCTATCGCACAGTAGAGGCCGATGAATTTGCCCTGGGTGACGATGAACCCGAGCGCGAGGAGATAGGCGAGAGCTACCGCGCCGAACTTCTGAGTCTCAGCAGTCGCTACACCAAGGAAGTGACCAATACCGAGCAGCAACTGTTGGATAACCGTCAGATGCAGGATGCGCTGCGCGCCGATATGCACAAGTTGCAGCAGAACTTGCTGACCATGGCCGCTGAGCAGCAACGGCGTACCGACAAGCTCAAACACGAGCTGCAGCTTTGGCTCTATCTGGCTTTGGGGGTGCTGGCCTTATTTGCCGTGGCTTATTTGATTTTGCAGCAGCTCAGGGTGGTGAAGCCGTTGCAGCTGCTCAACACCGCCTTCAGTCAACTGAGTGAGTCCAATACCCGCGAGCGCCTCAATATCAGTCGTCGCTGTGAAACCGGCCAGATAGCCGCCCATTTCAATGCTCTGTTGAATCGTTTCGAGTCCGAGGATGAACAGCAGCGGCAGCAATTGGCGCGTATCTCCCAAAGCCTATCGGCCCTGGTGCAAAAAATCAGTGAAATGGCAGGCAGTACCCGTGAGACCCAACAAGTGGTGGATCAGGCTCGGCAGCAAACGCTGGAGCTCAGTGAATTGGCCGGACTGGTGAGTGACAGCTCAGCTTCGCTGGCCTCCCGTGCCGGCAATACCGCCGAACAGATGCACCAGAGTGAACTCGAAGCGCAGCAGATGCTGGAAGCCACAGATTCAACCCGCACCGCCGTTGCCGAGTGTCATCAAGCGCTTGCCAGTCTGGATGATTCAGTGGCGGCTGTGGCGGGAATTATCGACGTAATAGGCAATATTGCCGGGCAGACTAATCTGCTGGCGCTCAATGCCGCCATAGAAGCCGCCCGTGCCGGTGAGCTGGGCCGAGGCTTTGCCGTGGTGGCTGATGAGGTGCGCAGCCTTTCCAGTCGCACCCAGAGCTCGCTCGATGAGATAGGTGCCATTCTCAATCGGCTCACCAATGCCAACAAGAGTCTGGGGCAGAGTATGGATGGCATAGCCGAGGCGACCGACAGGCAGAGACAGAGAGCCGAGAGCCTGAAACAACTGGCGCAGGAGGTGAGACAGCAGGCTTTTGCCATGGCGAGCGGGACCCAGCAGGGTACTGAGTATGCCCAGTCACAGCTGGCGCATCTGCAATCCTTCTCCAGCGCCATGGAACAGCTGCGCAGCCAGGCGATCACCGCCTCAGAGCAAGGGCAGGCAATCGCCTCTCAGGTGGCTGCAGGTGTCGCCGAGATAGAACAGAATCTCGGCATTAAAGCTGCCTGAGTCGCAATTAGAGGCTAGCCAGTATGGTTTCGGCCTTGCTGACTTCGAAAGTCTTGGGTGCTTCCACATTCAGCAAAGAAACCACGCCATCGTCTATCACCATGGCATAGCGCTGCGAGCGTAAGCCACCGAAGGCACCAGTGTCCATTTCCAGCCCCAGCGCCTTGGTGAAGGCACCATCACCATCGGCCAACATCATGATCTCACCGGCATTTTGGGCTTCACCCCAGGCTTTCATCACAAAGGCATCGTTGACCGATACACAGGCAATGATATCGACGCCCTTGGCCTTGAGTTCATCGGCCAGCACCACATAACCCGGCAGGTGAGCCTCGGAGCAGGTGGGGGTAAAGGCACCTGGAACAGCAAACAGCACGGCCTTCTTGCCGGCAAACAGTTCCTTAACCTTGTGGTTGATCATGCCCTCTTTACCGAGTTGGCTCAGAGTGGCATCCGGCAGAGCTTGACCTTGTGCAATCATGGTATTTGTCCTTTCAGTGGGAATTACAAACCATCATAGCCGTTAATGGAATGGACAAACACAGACATTCTACAGGGGCAATCAGGCGGCAGACGGCCAGCGCCGAAACAGCGCCCGCAACGCCAGCCAGCATAAGCTGAGCAGCAGCTCGGCCGAGGCTGCGAGCAGCAAGCCACTGAGTAGGCCAATGGCAATGGCATCGCCCTTCAGCAGAATATTGTGGCTGTAGTTGTCCCACACTTCGCGGCGGATATCCGCCTGTGGCGCAAACGCCAGTTGCAGGTAGGGGCTGTAGAGACTCTCGCGGAAGTCGGCCAAGGCCTGCTGCAACTCGGAGCGGCGTTCTACCATGGCGTTGAGCTTGTCGCCGCCGGAGGTAAATACCGGATCTTTGTTGGTCACATAGTGGGCGATAAGCTTATCCAGATCGCCACCGAAGAAACGGTCGGCATCGCGCTGAAACCCGGCCAATTGGGTTTGGATCTCGTTCAGGTGGGCCTGCAGGCTCTTGCCATATTGATCGACAAAGCCGGGGAGCTGGATCCCCGCCAGCACCCCCACAAAGAACAGCAGCAGTCTGAGATAGTCGCGTATGGTTCTAAGCATCATGCCTCCCTGAGTTCCGGCCAAACCAGATTGCCGCAGCCGCCCTGTATCTTAACTGACCGCTTCTGGCTTTGTCGCCCATAGCACACAGGGCTGCAACCCAAATGGCTGCTGACTCAAGTGTATGGTTTGGTCTCAGTTCATCGCCGCTTTGACATAGACATCGAAGCGGTTTTTCTTGGTGGCGATAACAGTGCTGGGTTTAACCCCGGCCAGGTCTTCGGCATAGTCCGGCCGTTTGACCACTACCCGCTTGCTCGCCAGTGCCAGCGCCGGGGCCAGCAAGCCGTCGGCATCGGTATCTGCGCCGACCAGGGTCTGAAATACCCGCATCTCTTTTTTTACCAGTGCCGACTTGTCTCTGTGAGGATACATGGGATCCAGATAGACCACATCCGGTCGCGGACTTATCTGGCTCAACGCCTCCAGACTGGAGTCGTGCAGCAGCACCATTCTTTGCTGCATCCAGGGGCCGATTTCGCTGTCCCGATAACCGCGGCTGAGACCGTCTTCCAGTAGCGCTGCCACCAAGGGGTTACGTTCAATCAGAGTCATTTGGCAACCAAGGCTCGCCAGCACAAAGGCGTCACGGCCAAGACCGGCCGTGGCATCTACCACTGAGGGGCAGGCGCCTTGCTTGAGGCCGACCGCCTTGGCTATGGCCTGGCCACGGCCGCCGCCGAACTTACGTCTGTGGGCCACGGCGCCGCCGACAAAATCGACACAGATACCGCCAAGCTTGGGTTCGTCACGTTTGAACAGAGTCAGCATTTCCTGCTCAAACCCCAAGGCAAACACCGAGTCTTCATCATGCTTCAGGCCCCAGCGCTCGGCAATGGCGCACAGACGCGGCTCCCGGGTATCAAAATAAATGCTATGGCTTGGCTGCTTCACTGTGTTTGAGTCCTTGGCTGAATTGGCGCCATTATGCCAAATGCCAACCTGACTGAATACGTTCAGCTGCAACTCGCAGGCAGAGCCGCTATAATGCCGCGGTCATTTACCCGTCAGTCATTGGGGAACCCATGCTCAGCTACCGTCACGGTTTTCATGCCGGCAACTATGCCGATGTGCTCAAACATTCCATCTTGTTGCAGGCGCTGAGCTTGTTGCAGAAGAAAGATAAACCTTTGGTTTATATCGATACCCATGCCGGTGCCGGTGGCTATGCGCTGGAAGATGATTTTGCCCAAAAGACAGGGGAATATCTGGAAGGTATAGGCAAGCTCTGGCAGGAAACGAGTGTGCCGCAGGCGATGACAGCCTATCTGGAGGCGGTGCGCCATTTCAACGAAGGCAACGAGGAGCAAGCCACAGATGAGCTGGCCTGGTATCCCGGATCTCCGGCAATAGTGGATATGCACCTTAGAGAGCAGGACAGAATGCTGCTGCACGAGCTGCATAATACCGATGTCGAACTGCTGCAGGAGTATTTTGAAGGTGCCCGTCAGGTGAAGCTGGTTCACGGCGACGGTCTGCAGGGCCTGTTGGCCGCCGTGCCGCCACTGGAGCGTCGGGCACTGGTGCTGGTGGATCCCAGCTATGAGCTCAAGAGTGACTATCAGGATGTGGCCGATACCCTGATCAAGGCCCATCGCAAGTTTGCCACCGGGGTATATCTGCTCTGGTATCCGGTCGTCAATCGGGCCCAGACCGAAGCCATGCTGACGAAGCTGAAAGACAGCGGCATTCGGCGGCAGTTACGGATAGAGCAGAGTATCAAGCCTGACTCGGATGAATTCGGTATGACGGCGGCGGGTCTGTGGGTCATCAACCCTCCCTGGCAGTTGGATACCCAGGCCGAAGAGCTGCTGGAATGGCTTCACCCCAGGCTCAATCAGGGTGGCGGCAGCGTCACTGTTACCTGGGAAGTGGGCGAGTAAGCTTGGTTCCATCATAAAAACTTTTGGCCGGGTCACCGGGTATTGATTGGATACTAAGTCGGGTACCAAGGTGTGTACTAATTGCCCGGCTTGTTAACCTTGGTCTTTATGGCGTCTAAGCGACTGTGTGATAGCGACTGTGGTGACAAGCGACTGTGGTGAGTTATTCCGACAGTGCTTTCAGCTCGGCCAACGTCGCCTCATCTATGAGCCCTAGCGCCAGCGCCTGCTGCGGATTGGTCTCTATCATATAGGCGCTGATACTCATCATATTGCGCAGCGCCATGCCGTTGGGGCCATCGTAAGCCGGCTGCTCGCTCCACTGGTCCTGAGCCCAGGCGGCCCAAGTGGCCTTGAGACTGTAGCCCGCCTCACAGAAGATGGTGCGGGTCAGTTGGCTGCCCTTATCCAGCATCTCCTCGTCGTTCATGCTGTTGTCTAGCTCGCCCTTATGGCTTTGCATGACTTGCTTTACTGCCGTTATCGCTTCGGCGGTTGCGGGAACCGGCCCAAGTTGGCTGTCATCACAGGCTATTACGGTGGAAAAGGGCATCAGCAGACAGGCACAAAGGCCTAGGGACTTGAGGTTAAACATCTTCACTTCCTTGTTGTTGCGCCTCTCAGGCGCGGCTCAAATTGCGGTAGCGCTCCAGCAAAATTTTCACCCGTTTCACATAGGCGCGGGTTTCCGGGTAGGGCGGCACGCCACGATATTGGCTCACTGTGGTAGGGCCAGCATTGTAGGCCGCCAGCGCCCGGGTCATGTCGCCATCGAAACGGGCCAGCATCTGCGCCAGATAGCGGCTACCGGCATCAATATTCTGTGATACCACAAAGGCGTTGCTGACACCAAGCTCTTTGGCGGTATCCGGCATCAACTGCATCAGCCCCATGGCGCCGGTACGGGACAGGGCCTTGGCGTTGAAGGCCGACTCGGCGTGGATCACCGCCCTAATAAGCGCAGGATCCAGATTGTAAGTTTGGGCGGCGAGGGCGATTTCGGCGGCATAGTCACTGCCAAACAGAGGGATTGCCTGCCAGTTCACCTTGGAGTCCGGTCGGCAGGCAAAGCAATCATAGAGAATGATCTGATATTCCTGGCTGCTGGGGGGCTTGTCGCTGAATGCCATTACACCGTTGGCCTGGCGGTACTGATAGACTTTACGCTTCGGCAGGCTGCTGTCGCTGATGCCGTGTTCCGAGTAACGCGCCACTATACGGGGTTTGGCCGAAGGCTCTTTAGCTATACCTGAAGGGTTTTCACTCATGGCTGAGGACTCTTTACCCATAGCTGAAGGCTCTTTACTTATAGCTGAGAGTTCTTCACCCATAGCGGCCTTTTCCGAAGGCATAGGTATCTCGGTGCTGGCAAGCGCAGCAAAGGGTAGCGCCGAGCTCAGCAGCCAGAGTAGCAAAGAGATGAGTCCTTGGCCGGAAGTGTGCTTCACGCCTGATAACCCGTCCGTGTTTCCAGTTTCAATATGTCAATGATAGCAAAGAGTTGCTGCATTTCACTGTGGATCTGGCTGAACTCCTTTTCGAAGGTGGCTCCCTCAAAGATGGAGGCGGTCTCGAATCTATCCTTGTTACTGGGAAACAGGATCAACAGCTGCCTGCCGTGGAAGGCGCAGCGCAGATCCCGGCCGAACTTCTTGCTCAAATCCAGCAAACGCTCCATAAACAAGGGGTTCATCAACACCCGGCCATTGATCTGATTGTCGGCGAAGACATCGAACTCTTTCTCGAACACAGGATCTTCCAGCTTCATCTGCTTCAGCCCCGAATAACTGGAGGAGAGTTTCCCCAGCAGGCCGCGGTCGCGGATCAATACCGCATGGCAGCCGAAGTTTTGTGGCACGGTAAAGGTCATGGCCAGTCCCTTGAATACCTCGCTGGTACGCTTCTTATTCTTGCTATCCCGATATTCTGACTTCAGCACTAATTCACTGATCCCCAGTTCGACCTGCTTATAGCTACCGGTAATAAAATCACTGGAATGTGCTATGTCGTGCTTGGGCAAAATGCCGGCATCACGAAAGGGGCGCAGTGGCAAACCATCGTTGGGACTAAAGGTAAAGTCGTCGCCGAAATAACGGAAGATCAGCGGGAACAGATCTTTTTTAACCTGTGTTTGAAACGCCTTGATGGGTTTCTTACACCAGAAAAACATCAGCAAAACCGGGGTAAGGGCGAGGGCAAATGAAGCTTCCGGGCCAAGGGAACTGTAGTACATAAGGTCGTACCAATAGTGCCAAACCAGCAGCAGAGTCACCACAAGTGTCAGTACAAACAGGGCTACCCGGGTTCGGCACTGCTTGAGGCTCTTGATCCTCAGTCTTTCATATTGACTGGCCTTGGGCTTTATATGCTGGCGATAGTATTGTTGCAGCTTGGGCAGCTCTTCGCTGGGGGCCTGTAGGCCTTTTCCCGGGCGTACCGGGGAAATCTTCGCCCCCATCAGGAAGGTGATAATATTCACTGGTCAATCTTTTACTCTGTCTCAGTTCAAGTAGTCGCCGGCATTGACCGGGCTTTTGGCGCTTTCATCTGCCTCATAGAAGGGTAGAGCCTGTACCTTGGCCATTGAGGCTATGATTGAACCCGGGAAGATTTCCACTGCATTGTTGAGTTCAGTGACCGCTGAGTTGTAGAAACGCCGCGCCGCGGAGATATGGGCTTCCACTTCGTTATAGGTCTGCATCGCCTGCAACATGGTGTTGTCTGACTTGAGTTCGGGATAGTTTTCTACCGATACCATTAGTTGGCCGACACGGTTGTTGAGCTGGTTGGCCAAATCCAGGTGTTGTTTTACTGCATCTTTGTCGGCCGGATTGTAGCTTTGGGTCAGTTGAGTGCGTAATTCGGTGATCTCGGTCAGCAGCTGTTTTTCATGATCCATAAAGCGCTTGGCTATGGTGAGAATACTAGGCAGCAGATTGGCCCTTTTCTTGAGCTGGACATCTATGCCGGAGAGGGCTTCACGGGCCGTGTTGCGTTTTTTTATCAGGCTGACATACCAGAGATAAATCAGTATCACGGCGATCGCCAGTATCAACAAAAATCCATCCATATTTGCTAAAGTTCCCTGCAGTTTTTTTTGAACTGCGCCAGCTAATCATAAAATGACCGCAAATGCATCTTTGTTGTGATTTTGAACCTGTGCTTACCCTTTACCGACAAGACTCGTCAAACCAATGAAAACCACCACTTATATGCCTTTAAAGGTGGATTTAAGTAAAAGCCTTTGAATTGGAGGTTTTTACTGTATGTTTTTAGCGCGTAAAAACGTTATTACAATGATTTTTATTGATTATTTATCTGTTTTTGAGTGGTAAAAAAGCAGCAGTTTTTGACTCATGTTGAGCGAATTCTGTTAAGGATGGCAGGAAAATTGTTTGGCATCCGTCAAAGCGAACAATCGGATTCATCCTATTTACAAATAGCTTTTATTGTGTTCAGGCAAGGTTCAGACAGCGTGTTGTAAATTGTAACGACACAACGTTGGGGCAAAGCGATTAGTTCAGCGAATTTGCCTTTATGGACCCGCCCTGGGTCCTTTTTTTTACCTCAATTTCCCTGCAATTCTTCCAGGTTAAGTTTCAGTTAAAAGTGTCGCGGCAAAATGGCGGGCCGCTTGTCGTAGATGTTACGGCCATGAAAATAGAACCGGCAACCGAGCCGGCAGACAGGGAAATCCGATGCAGTCCAATCATTCTCAGCAACCGCTCGAAACCGCCAAGAGTGGCTGGTTTATCCGCTTCCTTAATGTGGTGGAGCGCCTGGGCAACCTTTTGCCCCATCCCATCACGCTATTTGCGCTGTTTTGTGCAGCCGTCATCCTGATCTCCGGCGTTGCCGGTTATTTTGAAGTCACAGTAGTAGATCCTCGCCCCGAAGGCGCCAGTGGCCGCAGTGCCGATGGCCTGATCCATGTGGTCAGCCTGATGAATGCCGAAGGTCTGCGGATGATAGTCTCCAATCTGGTAACCAACTTTACCGGTTTTACGCCGCTGGGCACTGTACTGGTGGCTTTGCTCGGGGTGGGGATTGCCGAACGCTCCGGACTCTTGTCGGCCGGCATGCGGGCACTGGTAATGGGAGCCTCCAAGCGTCTGGTTACCCTGACCATAGTCTTTGCCGGAATCGTTTCCAATACTGCCGCCGAACTGGGTTATGTCGTGCTGATCCCCATGGCGGCGATGATTTTCCACTCCCTTGGCAGGCATCCCTTGGCGGGTTTGGCGGCAGCCTTTGCCGGGGTATCCGGTGGCTACAGCGCCAACCTTCTGCTGGGAACCGTGGATCCCCTATTATCCGGGATCACCGAAGCGGCGGCGCAGATGATAGACCCTGACTATACTGTGGGCCCCGAGGTCAATTGGTACTTTATGTTTGTCTCCACCTTTTTGATCTCTTTCCTCGGCGCCTTGGTGACGGAGAAAATCGTTGAACCCAAACTCGGTCACTACGATGTCTCTGAAGCCAGTGTCGATCTGGAACAGCAGCGGATGGAAACCGTCACCGAACTGGAAAAAAAGGGGCTGAAAATGGCCGGTTTGGCGGCGCTGCTGCTCGGCGCAGTCTTGGCCTTGACCGTGGTTCCCGAGTGGGGGCCACTGCGTCACCCTGAGACGGGAGAAGTGGCGGGCTCGCCGTTTCTCAAGGGAATCGTGGTGTTTATCTTTGTCTGCTTTGCCATTCCCGGGCTGGTATACGGCAAGGTGGTAGGTACCATGAAAAAAGATACCGATGTGATCAATGCCATGTCCCACAGCATGAGCACCATGGGCATGTATATCGTATTGGTGTTTTTCGCCTCGCAGTTTGTGGCCTTCTTCAAGTGGACCAATCTGGGCGCCGTGCTGGCGGTGACAGGCGCCGATGCCCTCAGCGCCCTGGGGCTGACCGGGCCGATAGTCTTCCTGCTGTTTATTATGATGTGCGGCTTCATCAACTTGATGCTCGGCAGTGCCTCAGCCCAGTGGGCGGTGACGGCGCCGATATTTGTGCCCATGTTGATGTTGGTGGGTTATGCGCCGGAAACCATTCAGGCGGCCTATCGAATAGGTGACTCAGTGACTAACCTTATCACGCCTATGATGAGTTACTTTGGTCTTATCCTGGCGGTCGCCGCGCGCTACAAGAAGGACCTGGGGATAGGTACTCTGGTAGCCACCATGTTGCCATATACGCTGGTGTTTTTCGTCGGTTGGACCCTGTTCTTCTTCCTTTGGGTATTCGGCCTGGGGCTGCCGGTTGGCCCAGGTGCGGCTACCTACTATTCACCGGCGGGCTGATAGTCTGTAACAGTGAATGACTGAGGATTTTAGTGGGAAGGGGCTTAGGTTATATACAGTAACTAAAAGTGTGTATAACGTTTACTAAGGCAGAGAAATCTGCCTTTTTATCACCAAATAATCAAAACGGATAACTCTCAACTTTTCAAGAAGCTGTGTCAGACCTGGCCGGAACTAATTCAGCATCACCTGATCAAGTCTGAACTAGTACACTTAAAGACTTCTGGCATGCTCTTATCAAGTTTCATTCCACTCGTTAGTCCTTCACTCCGACCATGCCGTTTTCCCTAACCCGCACGCCTTTGAGCAGCCTTACTATCATCTCGGTGGCATTCAAGGGCGCCATTGCAGGAAAGTCCTTGATCTCTATCTTGCCGCTGATCTCCATATGGGCATAACGGACACTGTTGATTTTGCTGTCGGTGCTGACCCAGGTGAACTCCCGCTGGGTATCCGA
>NZ_JBKORF010000075.1:0-47722 GCF_047314685.1 Shewanella sp. BJSY2023SW001 | reverse complement strand
ATCCCCGCTGGCTTATGAAACAAATTGGCTACACTCAGGACTCGCCAAATGCATCCATGCATAACGGCCAGCTCGCCTTCCTTGGCTCGCGCTCAGAAGCTTGTTGCCTAGCAACATTCGCCCTGCTCGACCTTCGAGCCTCGACATCCCTGTCTCGGCTACGCCAATTTGCAACAACGCCAGCGGCGGCTCCGAAGGGGGAATTGGTGCAATTCTTTCCACACAGAGTTGTTTTAAGCTGCAGACATACACCTAATTATCAGGCATAGGCGGAACTGTGACCGTCGAAAACAGGGACGTTTTCGTCGAGGCTACAAGGACGTATTCACAACAACGTCCCTGTTTAACGGCCAGCTCACCGTCCCTGGCTCGCGCTCGAAAGCATGTTGCTGCGCAACTCTCGCCATGTCACAGGATCGCCTGTGCATAAGCCTGCGGCAGGCAATGAGTAACATCCGTCGCCGGAAGCTCGGCCAATACTAACTTAGATACTCTTAGCTGGAAGCTATGATAGCCGCTGTGCCAGCGGCCTAAAGTCGTGGAGCAAATGCATCCATGCACAAAGGCCAGTTCGCCATCCCTGGCTTTCGCTCGAAAGCACGTTGTTACGCAACTCTCGCCGCCCCACACCCGAGGAAAGGGGGCTGTATCGACTCGCCCCCTTTCCAAACCCCCAGCGACCCGCGACGCAGCGGAAAACCCCTTGTGCTTATGATGCCAATTCGCTATCGCGCCAGACGCTCAGAGTCACATCCATGTGACTCTTATCCAGCTCAACATCCTGTCTCGCGCTCGTGAGCTCGTCGCTAGGCGACACTCGCCCCTGATTCGACTGTCGCTGCTTCGGCATCCAAATCCTTCCATGGATAAAGGCCAGCTCGCCTTCCTTGGCTCGCGCTCATAAGCACACTCGCCACCGGCGAGCATTCGCCCTCAGCCACGTTATTTGCGCCAACGGCTTTCGGCGACACCGAGGGGGAATAGGTGCAACTCTGTTAGTCCTGAGCAGCTTGAAATATTTGAGCGATTTGCAGACATACGCCTATTTTCCAGGCACAGGATAACTTGTGCGAAAGCGCTCCCCAGGCGTAAAACCGAGGCTTTGCAGAAACACTCATTAGTGGCTTTTATACTGATTAAGATAAATACACCTTTGAAGCCATCTTTGGGCTTGACTTCAAGGACAGTTTCTCTAGTATGTGGACATATAGACGTCCAAACGTCCAGATAGATAGTTGAGGGAATTTTCAATGGCTTTTCATCACGCACAACATGCGCACTCGCTGAACCAGAGCTTGTCTGAGCTCAACGGCGACATCAATGTTTCTTTCGAGTTCTTTCCGCCCTCAACGCCTGAGATGGAAACCTTGTTGTGGAACTCAATTCAACGCCTGGAGCCACTGAATCCCAAGTTTGTTTCTGTCACCTATGGTGCCAACTCAGGGGTGCGGGATCGCACTCACAGCGTGATCGAACGGATCCAGCAGGAAACCGAGCTGGTGGCGGCGCCGCACCTGACGTTGGTGGATGCCAGTGATGAAGAGTTACTGGAGTTGGCACGTCATTACTGGAACAGCGGTATTCGTAACATAGTGGCGCTGCGAGGCGATCTGCCGGAAGGCAGTCCCAAGCCGACACGTTTCGCCTCGGATCTGGTGCGTTTGCTGCGCTCGGTCGCCGACTTTGATATTTCGGTAGCCGCCTATCCAGAGGTGCACCCGGATGCGGCTAATGCCCAAGCCGACCTTATCAACTTGAAACGCAAGATTGAGGCCGGTGCCAGCCGTGCCATCACCCAGTTTTTCTTCGATGTGGAGTCTTATCTCAGGTTCCGCGACCGTTGTGTGGCCGCCGGCATCGATGTGGAAATTGTTCCCGGAATATTGCCTGTGGGCAACTTCAACCAGCTCAAGCGTTTTGCCGCCATGACCAATGTGTCTTTGCCTGGATGGCTGCACCGCCAGTTTGAAGGTTTGGATAACGATCCCGGTACCCGGGCGCTGGTGGGGGCCAACGTGGCCATCGACATGGTCAAGGTACTTTCCCGTGAAGGGGTGAAAGACTTCCACTTCTATACCCTGAACCGTGCCGAGCTCACCTATGCCATCTGCCATACACTGGGAGTACGCCCCGGCAAGTGAAGGCCTTTGATAACGGCTAAGCGGATAAAAACGAAGCCCACTATTTTGGTGGGCTTGTCTTTAGTGTGTTTTTAGTGAAAGGATTAGACCTTGAATTGGCCAATCAGCTGTTTGAGGCGTACCGATAGCTGTGCCAGTTCTTCACCGGCGACGGCTATCTGGGCAGCACTTTCACTGCCCTGAGCCACTCCATCATTGATATTGTTGAGATTGCGATTGATCTCGGCCGAGACGGCGCACTGCTCGTTGGCGGCACTGGCTATCTGGATATTCATCTGGGTGATAGCGGAAACTGCAGCGCGGATCTCATTGAGAGCCGCATCGGCGTTTTGCACTTCGGCGACACACTTATCCATGGTTTGATTACTGCTTTGCATCACACCGACGGCTGACTGCGCCCCTTGTTGCAGGGTTTCAATCATATGCTGAATTTCGGTTGTCGATGCCTGAGTGCGGCTCGCCAGGGTGCGTACTTCATCGGCTACCACGGCAAAACCCCGTCCTTGTTCGCCGGCCCTGGCTGCTTCAATGGCGGCATTGAGTGCCAGTAGGTTGGTCTGATCGGCAATATTGCGGATCACTTCCAACACTGAGTCTATCGCCTGACTGTCCTGCTCGAGTTTGTCGATAGCAGCCGCGGCGCCACGGATCTCTGACTCCAGTCCGGCCATCAGCTCAACCACACTGTTGACCACCTGTTTACCTGAATCTGTGGCGGCATCGGCTTGCTCTGCCGAGTCGGCGGCAACTGTGGCATTTTGGGCGACCTCCTGAACCGTGGCGGCCATCTCGTTCATGGCGGTAGCCACTTGTTCGGTTTCCCTTTGCTGCTGCTCGGCGCTGTGGCGGCTGTCGCTGGTGATGCCGGACATCTCTTCGGCTGAGGTTGCCAGTGAGTCAGTGGCTTGAGTCACCTGCTGAATAGTTTGCTGGATTTTGGCGACAAACAGGTTGAATGCCCGTGCCAGATCGGCAATTTCATCCTTGCTGCTCACTTCGATACGCTTGGTCAGGTCGCCTTCCCCTTGAGCGATATCCTCCATGGCGCTGGTGGTTTGCGCGATAGGGCGGGTGATGCTGCGGGCGATAAAGAAGGCGATAACGGCGCCCGCCAACAGCGCTATGGCACCAATGGCCACCAACTTGAGTTTGATATACCAGAGGCTGGCTTCCGAGTGGCTGCGATCCATGGCGATCGCCAGTACGCCAATGGGGTTATCGGAAAAGTCAGTCACCTGATGCAGGTAGAGGACATGACTATTGCTATTCAAACTTATCAAAGACTTGTCAGCTTTTCCCTGTTGTACTTTCTGCAGCAGCGCCGTGTCTTTGAAAGCCGCGGTTTCAAAGGTTCCGCCAAAACGGCGGTAACCGCTGCTGTCAGGTGTCAGCAGGGCAATTTCGGCCTGATAATTCTGTTTGAAGGCATCAAAGAAAGGTTGACCGAATGACATGCCAAACTCAACCGAACCTGTGTGTTGTCCCTGATAAGTCATTGGAGCCAGGCCGCGGATCCCGAGGCCAGCCACCCCTTTCTCGAGCCCCATTATCGGCTGCTTGCTGTTGTTGGTCTGCACTACGGTTTGGCGAAACCCTGAGAGATCGTCACCGAACTTTTCCGGTTTATGTACCCTGAGGAAGGAGGTGGCCGGTGGCAGATGGAATTGAAACTGCTGCACGGCAAAATCCCGTTTCAACGGGACAAACAGTTGTTGGCTGCGGTTGTTGAGTGAATCCCTGTCGCCGAAGGCGAATTCTTGCTGCATTTCCGGGGTATTGGCCACCACAGTAGCCAACGCCTCAGCCAATTTGCCTGAAGAATCTATTTCAGCAATCGCGGTTTGATACAGCTTATGCAGTTCACGCTGCTCGGCATTATCAATTTGGCTGGAAAATTCCGACAATACCAAGGGCATGATAAAGCTCATCATGGCGATAAGTACGGCGCAGATCCCCAGCACGATTCGAGTGCCGATTTTTAGATGTGAGAACAAGTTAGCCTCCAGGCATGGGGGGATGAAACGAGTGCGGCGGCTTGACGTGGCCTGGTGATCGCCACGACCTTGCGCCGGGCTCATTGTACCTTCCCAGGGTCAAACAAGGTTGAATAATTATAGTGCTACTAGTGTTAAGTAATTGCGACTTATGACAAATTTTTGTCCAGATCCGTTTACTTACTGAACAGATGTGCGAGGCAGATCGGGTTTATTTTCGATCGGCTATTTACTTAGCAGGCTAAATAAGTAAAATGCTTAGCCTGCTAAGTAACCAGTTAATCAAGATGCACAAATATATAGAACAGCTGACAGAGACCTCTCTGGGAGAGCGCTTGGGGCGTTTACACCGTTTATGGCGCATGGTCGCCGACAATGAATTGGCGCCTTTGGGGCTGACCCATCCTCGTTGGACCGTGCTATGGAAGCTGAGACGCATGGGCGACCATATCAGTCAAAAGCAGTTGGCCGAGTCGCTGGAAATTGAATTGCCTTCTTTGATGCGGACCCTGGGTCAGCTGGAGCAGCAGGGGTTGATCACTCGCCACAGCTGCGAGCATGACAAAAGGGCGCGCATCGTTTCCATGACGGCCCAAGGTGAGGAAGTTATTCGCTCCATGGAGGCCAGGATCATCCAGGTACGGGCCAAGTTGTTGGCGGGCATAGATCCGGATGAGCTGGCTCATTTTGAAGCTGTGATCACCAGGATTTGCGATAACGCCCAACATCAGCTGCAGCAAGAGCAAGCGAAATGAGAGAGACTTTATGACGCCAGATCAACAATTTGCCAGACTCGTTAAATTTTCCATGGTGGGCTTTGTGCTGGTCTTTGCCTATTTCATGTTGGCGGATCTGGAGATGCCGCTGACGCCACAGGCGATGGCGACCCGCACTGTGGTCAAGGTAGCGCCCCAAGTGAGTGGCCCGGTGCAATCTGTGGCTGTAGCCAACAATCAACATGTAGAGGCCGGGCAGTTACTCTTCGCCATAGATCCGGCTCCTTTTGAGCTCGCGCTGGAGCAGGCCAAATTGGCGCTGGAGCAGGCGGTGCAGGATAACGCCGAGCTGGATGCAGCCATAGAGGCCGCCGCCGCAGATGTCAGCGCCAATGAGGCCATGTTGCAACAGAAACAACGTGAGGCCAGGCGCCTGGATGCCCTCTATGCCAGCAATGGTGTGTCACGCCAGCTTAAGGATCAGGCCGATACTGATGCCAGCTCGGCGTTAGCCAAGTTGGCAGCCTCCAAGGCACAACTGGCTAAACTCAAGGTTTCCCGGGGAACAGCCGGGACAGAGAACCTCAAGTTGCGCCAGGCCCGCAGCCGTTTGGCTCAGGCAGAATTGGATCTGAGTTACACCAAGGTGCTGGCAGAACACGAAGGCATAGTCACCAACCTACAACTGGCCAGTGGCAGCATGGCCAACAAGGGCCAACCCGTATTGGCTCTGGTGTCGGAGCAGATGGATATCATTGCCGATTTTCGCGAGAAAACCCTCAGGGGAGTTGAGTCGGGCACTGAAGCCTGGGTGGCGTTCGATGCCGAGCCAGGCAGACTCTACCCTGCCAGAGTCAGCAGCCGCGATGCCGGTGTCAGCGCTGGACAATTCGATGCCAACGGCATGCTGGCGACGCCGACCGAGTCAGATCGTTGGGTGCGGGACGCTCAGCGTCTGCGACTGCACTTTGAACTCCAGAGTGAAGAATACCCCAGGTTGGCGGCCGGTTCCCGAGCCACCGTACAACTGCTGCCGGACAATAGTTTCTATCGTTTCATGGCCAAGCTGCAGATCAAGGCAGTCAGCCTGCTGCACTACATCTATTGAGGTGGCCGATGATCCTGCGTCACCACCCCTTGACTCAGAATGAGCTGCGCCAGTGCCTGCGCATCGCCACCGGCGCCAGCCTCGGCTTTCTGATCTGTAAGCTGATGAATTGGAATTACGGGGTGTTTTATACTGTCATCCCCATGTTGTTGCTGGGACTGGTGCCAGTGATGAACGGCCATGCGGCGCGCCAGTTACTGGCCGCGGCTGTTGTCTGTGGGGTTGAGGTGGGCATCATAGGCGGTTTGTTTGGCAGTCATCCGGCACTGATGACCTTGATTGTCTTTGTGCTGTTTCTGTATCGCTTTGCCTGTATGTCCCGTGGCGCCCTGTTTCTGTTTGGTGCCAATGGAGTGATCAGCCTCAGCATTATGCTGCATTTTGCCAGCTATCCTGATACCGACCTTAACGACCTCATCTTCGGTAACTTTTGGGCCAGTGTGCTGTCTGTGCTGATAGCTTATTTGATGACAGTGCTGATCCCGGATGTTGAACCTCGCAATGCTTATGTCCCCGGGCCCAAACAGCCCCACAGAATGCGCCATGAAGCGCTGATGGGGGCCAGCGTTGCAACCCTGTCGTTTCTGATATTCCAGGCCTTTGATCTGCGCGACTCCATGTCGGCGCAGGCTACTACACTGCTGTTGCTGTTTCCCATGCATTGGAACGGTGCCCTCGACTATGCCCGCAAACGGGCTATGGGTACTGTGCTCGGGGTGGTATACGGGATGGCGGTGCAACTCTTGCTGTATGACTGGTCCGGTGTGCTTTTGTTGGTCGTACCTATGCTCTGGTTCGGTACTTTGTTGTTTGCCCAGGCCCATGTCAAAGAGGCCAGTGGCTCGGCGGTGGGCTTTGGTGCCATGACCACTCTGGGAATATTGTTCGGCCAATATCTGACTCCGGGCAATGATCTGATCTTCAGTGCCCTGTATCGGGTGAGTAGCATTCTGGTGGCCATAGTCGGTACCTTGTTGGCCTGTTATCTATTACATCATTTTCTCAATAGCTTTGAGACGACCCGCTTTGGAGAGTAATGACTTCTAAACGAGAATCGTTATCCAATACATTGTTAGAAAAGGGTTTTTTATAAAACTCAAATCGTAAGCAAATATTTCAAAGCCGAAGATTTATTTGAGCTGCAAACCTTATGACATCTGGATTATGGCCGTTTTCGCTGCTTTTTTGATATTTATCGCAAACTTCTCATATATGTGATTTGGATCTATGCTATAGCACTTACTCATTTTGGGGGATAACAGATGAAATCAATCACGCTCGCCGCAGGTGGTCTGTTGCTGTTGGCTCAGTCCATAGGGACAGCCATGGCAGCAGAGCCGGCTATGCCACCGCAGGCCGCGCTTTGTGGCAGTTGCCACGGCCCTCAGGGACAGGGCGTAGAGCCGTTGGGCCCAAGACTCGCTGGACTTTCCAGCCAATACATTCAACAACAAATCAAGCTGTTTCAGGCTGGAACCCGCCAAAACGCTACCATGACGCCCATGGCCATGACCCTGCAAGGGGATGAGGTTATCGGCCAGGTGGCGGATTACTTCGCGGCCCAGAGCGTCGCTGAAGTCAAACCCCAGCTCAGAGGTGAGCAGGTGGTATTTGCTGATCCGACCGAAAAACTGGTGTACCAGGGCGACTGGACCCGGAACCTACCCGCTTGTGTGACTTGTCATGGCCCTTCCGGCCTGGGTGGTGGCACTTTCCCCAGGCTTGCCGGTCAGCAAGCCAGTTATATCAAGACTCAACTGCAAGCCTGGCAGGATGGCAGCCGTAAAGGCGATGTCGATGGCATGATGGAGCATGTTGCCAAACAGCTCAACAGCGCCGAAATCGATGCTATTGCCAGCTATTTTGCCAATCTCAAGTAAGGACGCAGCATGAAAAAATCTACTCTGTTTATCATGGGTGCTGTGGCCGCAATGACAGCTCAGGCCCAGGCCGAGAATCTGCCCGATCGCCAGGCGCAACTGCCATCATCACCTAAGGTACAAGGGCAGGAATATCTGATCCCCAGACCGCTGGATGCGATTCCGGCCGGTGCCTTTGGTGATAAGGTGCGCAAGGGCTATCAGCTGTTTGTCAATACTCAGCAACTGCGCGACAAATACGTCGGCAATGAGCTGAACTGCGTCAATTGCCATATGGATGCCGGCCGTAAGCCCAATGCTTCTCCTATCTGGGGCGCTTATTTCGCTTATCCTGCCTATCGGAAGAAGAACGATAAGGTCAACAGCTTCGAAGAGCGTATTCAGGGCTGTTTTACCTATTCAATGAATGGCAAGGCGCCAGAGAGCGGCAGCCCTGAGTTGGTGGCCCTGTCTGCCTATGCCTATTGGCTTGGGGTAGGTGGCTTGATGGATCAATACGGTGTCAAAGGCGAAGTGCCTGAACTGGCCGATGCCGAGCTTATCAAGGGCGGCAAACGGGAAGACTTCCCCATCCCTGAAGCCATTAAGCAGCAGTTGACGGTAGATCAACGCGCCAATCTGCCGGGCCGGGGTTATCCTTCAATACCCAAACCTGAGTTGGCTTATGATCCGGCCCGCGGTGAGCAGGTTTATCAGGCCCATTGTCAGGCGTGTCATGGCGCCGATGGTCAGGGGCAAGCGATAGCCGGTGTGTATGCCTTGCCACCGCTTTGGGGACCGCAGAGTTTTAACTGGGGCGCCGGAATGCATAGGGTCAACACGGCTGCCTTCTTTATCCACGAGAATATGCCACTGGGCAAGAGTATGCAGCTGACCACTCAACAAGCTTGGGATGTAGCCGCTTATATCAACTCCCATGAACGTCCTCAGGATCCCCGCTTCAAAGGAAAGCTCGAGGAAACCCAAGGCAAGTATCACAAGCATGCCGGTTACTACGGTAAAGAGGTAAAGGGTACCTTGCTGGGCAAAGAGGCTTATCCCATCTTCCCCAAGAAGTCGTAAGGCAAGAGCCTTAATCTATTCGGCGCGCCATAGCAGGCGCGCTTTTTTTATTTGGTAGTACAGGGTTGGGAACTTGACTCTGTGGTTTTGGCCCGGGGGAGGTAATTGACTGACTGAAGCCATTAAAAAGTAAAAGGCCGGTCTCAGGGGAGGACCGGCCTTGGATACTGATGGGCTCAAACGGAGATGAGCCTAAGCATCACGCTCTGCTCGGATGATCAGAGGTTATTTTCCAGGTACTGGCGGATAGCTGTGTCGTTGAAGACACAGGCGTGGTTGCCGCCGAAACCGACTTCGAGAGCGAAAACGCCATCGCCGATACGCATATTCTTGGCTTCTTCGGCATTGTCGTTGATGTTCTTGATATGCAGAGTCTTGATCTGCGCAACAATCTCTTCCTTGGCGTCCTGGTCGTTGGCGAGTTCTCTGAACGCGGATTTGACACGATCCAGTGCATAGGTGGGCACGTACATGATCTCTTTGGCGCTGTCGAAGCTGTCCCAGTCAAAGGTTACGTCCAGGTCGGCATCCAGAATGCTCTTCATGTCCTGTTTGAACTCAACCACATGCTGCTCTTCGATAGAGCGCTTCCATTGTTTTTCTTGTAAACCCATTATTTCCTTCTCTATAAGTTGAGGAGAGCGCGTACTGGCTACTCAAGCAACCGATTTACGCCCCCAAATCATATCCCTTGGTTTGTTTCCAAGGAGGTAAACCGGGGCCAGTCTACCTATTTTGTGGCATGGGATCCATAGGGTTATAACCGAAAAATGCTTCCTTAAAAATAAATTAAAAACTCAGCTAATCAATGAGATTGGTTGTTTCTGTCCGGTGACAGGTTCTTTGTTCGCGATCAGAAACACTCGTTGGCAACTCTCTAGCGCTGATGACAAATCCTCGCTGTGATAGGGGCGGAAAGTCCCTGGGTTACTATGCTTAGCGTTATACTGAGGCGGTGGTCGCTGCGCCTTATCACCGACTTCTGGGGTTGAAATTCGGCATTGGCTTGAGCAGGGGGCGCAGCAGATGTGGGTCGCAGTTTGCTCCATTATGATGGGGAGTCTTGGCTATTGGCTGCAGCAATATCGGGGGAAATGCTTACTCTTTGTCAGGGTGATTACTTTCTTTGGCTTGGCAGTTCAGCTTCTGTCTATTGGCAAGCAGTGTACCTTGGGGCAAGATGAAATAGGCCGTATGCCGTTTTACTGTGAAAGCCCAGATTACAGATCTGCCTGCTGTGTTGTGCTTCTTACAAAGGACTATGACCATTTGCTGCGAACCACGCCTTGCATCCAGGCCCATAAGCCGACGCAGAGCACACATGAGACTTGTTCGCACCTTCCCTAATTAAGCTTGCCCGTTCAATCAGGATTACAAGGATTGTCATGACTCAGACTCACTATATTGCCCGTTGCCATTGTGGCGGGGTTCAGTTGGCGCTCACTTTTCCCGAAGGAGTGAACAATGTTCGCCGTTGTGATTGCTCCATGTGTCGCCGCCGTGGTGCGCCGGTAGCCTCTGTATCCTTGGCTAATCTCAAGCTGGTGAGTGGCGCAGAGCTCACCAGCTGTTATCAGTTCAATACCCATACCGCGAAACATTATTTCTGTAGTCGCTGCGGTATCTATACTCATCATCAAAGGCGCTCGAATCCACAGGAGTATGGCGTTAATCTGGGGTGCATTGACGAGTTGGATCCCTTTGCTTTCAAGGATGCTCCCGTGATGGATGGCATCAATCATCCTGCTGACAGGGAGGCTTCATGACCGAAAAGTCCGCCGCTCGTTGTCCTGTATGCCAACAAGCCAACCAATGCGCCATGGCGGCCGGTACCGATCCTGCGCTTTGCTGGTGCATGAAGGCCGACTTCAGTTACCTGGAACTGGCGCTGCGGGATATTCCCAAGCACAGTTGTATCTGCCGACACTGCTTAATCAATATAAAGAAAAATGCCGCTCACCATGAGTGAGCGGCATTTTTACCGAGTCTATTTAATCCGCAGGATCAGCTGCGGTCATCACGACGACGGGGCTTACGATCCGGACGGCGTTCGCCTGAGTGCTTGCGAGGGCGACGAGCTGGACGCTGTTCACCTTCGAAGCTCTGGCTACCGGCTTCACGGATATTGATAGGCTTGCCGCATACCCGAACTTTCTTCAGGTGCGCCAGTACGTCTTTAGGCATACCGGCAGGCAGATCGACTGTAGTCAGAGAGTCAAACAGTTGGATCTGGCCTATGTAACGGCTGTCTATGCTGGCTTCGTTGGCGATGGCACCTACGATATTGCCCACACCCACGCCGTGCTCACGACCCACATCCAGCACGTAACGGCACATCTGCAGATCCGGGTTATCCTTCAGGGATTCGGCCTTGCCGAGATCGCCGGGAACCGGACGAGAGTCGCGACGACGCGAACCGCGATCTTCCCGTGAACCACGATCGTCGCGTGAGCTGCGCTCATCACGGCTGTCACGCTGACGCTCCTGGATCGGAGGCAACTGCAGCGGACGCTCTTGCTGTACCTGTTGCAGCAGTGCGGCCGCCAGAATATCTGTGTCCACTTCCAACTGCTGACACAGCTGAGCCACAGCGCCTTTCATAAAGTCCAGCTCTTCGTTGGCTATGGTGGCAGCAACCTGTTCGCCAAGGCGAGACAGACGGCGCTCAGCCACAGTTTCAGGGCTTGGCACCTTCATCGGGGAAATACGACTGTTGGTGGCACGCTCAATGGTGCGCAGCATGCGCATCTCTCTGTGGGTCACAAACAGAATCGCCATCCCGGTACGACCGGCGCGGCCGGTACGACCGATACGGTGTACATAGGCTTCGGTATCGTAAGGGATGTCATAGTTGACCACGTGACCGATACGCTCAACGTCCAGACCACGGGCGGCAACGTCGGTGGCAATCAAAATGTCCAGCTTACCGGACTTGAGTTGATCCACGGCGCGCTCACGGGCCTGTTGGTTCATATCACCGTGCAGTGGTGATGAGGCGTAACCGCGGGCTTCCAGCTTCTCGGCCAGTTCCACACAAGAGTTACGGGTACGCACAAAAATGATGATACCTTCGGTGTTTTCCACTTCGAGCACACGTACCAAGGCTTCCAGCTTGTTGTGCTGGGACACCTGTACAAAGCGTTGCTCGATGGAGTCTACCGTGGTGTGGCTGGCGGCAATGCTGATGGTGGCAGGGTTGTTCAGGTGCTTGTTGGCAACCCGCTTGATCTGCTCAGGCATAGTGGCAGAGAACAGTGCCAGCTGACGCTCGGCCGGAGTATGATCCAAGATCCACTCGATATCGTCGATAAAGCCCATTTTCAGCATTTCATCGGCTTCATCAAGCACCAGAGCCTTGAGGCTGTCGAGCTTGAGGGTGCCACGGCGCATATGGTCCATGACCCGGCCTGGTGTACCAACGACTACCTGAGGGCCGCGACGCAGCGCCTGCAGTTGTTGGTGCATGCTTTGACCGCCATAGATAGGCAGTACATGGAAACCTTTCATGAATTTGGCATAGCTGGAGAAAGCTTCAGCTACCTGTACCGCCAGTTCGCGGGTTGGTGCCAGCACCAGAATTTGCGGTGCGTTGAGGTTATGATCTGTTGCATTAAGCAGAGGCAGAGCGAAGGCACCGGTTTTACCTGTACCTGTCTGTGCCTGGCCGAGAATATCTTGGCCCGCCATCAGGGGGGCGATACTCGCGGCTTGAATTGGGGTCGGGTTCTCGTAGCCGAGCTCATCTAGAGCACGCAGCAACGCCTCGGAGAGGCCGAGTTCTCGGAAAGTTTTTTCACTGGATGACATGGGTTGTAGCCTTGTGGACGCGTCTGGATGACGCAGAAAGTTTCACAGACAGAAAATCAACCCCGTGTCGATTTCCCGCACCGAAAACGCCAGATTATAACAGCGAAATCTGCTATTTTCCACGATTAAAGGTATTTTTATGGCAAATTTAAAGCAAATAGTAGGCCAACTATCGGTTTTGTAACTGTTCCGATGGCAGTCGCAGCAGCAGATCGGCTGCTTCGGCCACGGCGCCGATAAAAGGATAATCCAGTCTGTCGGGCGTGTCATCACGGGTATGGTACTGGGCGTGGGCAGGGACACCGAAGTAGAGCCAGGGAAGCCCCGCCCGGTGGAAAGGGTAATGATCCGAGGCCCTGAGCCAATCACTGCGCTGAACGCTGCGACCAATAGGGCGCGGATGACTGGGGCGAATGCACAGCCCTGTGCCCGCCATCAGATAGTCGCTGAAGTCATCATAGTGGCGGAAATAGCGGCTGCCTTCGAGGTAGATGGCATAAGGAAGCCCGGGCCTGCCTATCATATCCAGATTGACCGCCAGCGAGATGTGCTCGGCAAAACCGCTTTGCTGTAATGCGCTCACCAAGGCCTTGCTGCCATAGAGTCCCGGCTCTTCGGCGTCACTGGCAATAAACAGCAGGTTGTAGCGACCGGGCGCTTGTTTGACTCTTTGGGCGATGGCCAGTAAGGCTGCCACACCAGAGGCGTTGTCGTCGGCCCCCGGATAAAAGCCCGGGCCGCGATCGCCCAGATGATCATAGTGGGCAATCAGCAGGCGCCACTCAGTGGTCGGCCGGGCTGCCGGTAGCCAGCCCAGCAGGTTGATGCCCCGAGCGTCGGCAAAGCCATCGACATAGTTGAATGAGTGTTGAAAGCCGCTCAGAGTCTCGGCCAGGGGCGGAAATATCGAAGAGAGCGGCTGCAGGCCGATTTGTTCAAAGCGCTCTGTGAGATACTCGCGGCTGAGCGCAGCACCTTGGGTGCCGCTGCGCCGACCTTGCAGTCTGGGCGAGGCAAGTACTTCGACATCCTGTTGCAGCTGCTTTGTCTCGGCCCAGTTCAGTTGAATCTCAGCGCCGCAGCGTTCTGGCGAACTGCTGCAACCGGCAGCAAGCATCGGCAATATCAATAGGAGTGCCCACAGCGGCGGGTGAATAGAGAGTGCCCACAGCGGCGGGCGAATAGAGAGTGCCCACAGCGGCGGGTGAATAGAGAGTGTCATCGGCATCCTGCCTCCGGCAAGGGTAATCAACTCAAGCTATGTTGCAGTTTATACCATTCCCCGAGACAGGTTTGCCTGCTTATTTCGCGGCTTGTGCCACGCCGCCCTGATAGCTAGGCGGTAGGGTATTGCCGCCGTGGCTGGCCGAAGGCGTATCTGCCTTTGTTCTGCCCTTGAGCTTGAATACCTCAATACCCGACACCAAATGACGCTTGGCGCCTATGGTGACCAGCGTCGCCGGGGGCAGAGCACTGGGTTCCACAAGCGCCGTGCGGCCATCGGGCAGGGCGACTGTGGTGCCGTCCGGGCCGGAATGCACCACTTCACCCAAATAGCGTTTGCAGTTGCCTACCAAGGGGTCAAAAGCCGCCAGCAATAAACCCGCCATAAAGATAACCAGGGCCAATAACAGTAGTCTGTTGCCTGTCACAGTCACCTCACAGCATAGGCTTCAGGAAGCGGGCGGTATGGGACTCTGGATGCTCGGCCACCTGCTCCGGGGTGCCGGCCACCAGAATGGTGCCGCCACCCGAGCCACCTTCCGGCCCCAGATCCACTATCCAGTCGGCTGTTTTTATCACATCCAGATTGTGTTCAATCACCACTATGGTGTTGCCCTGGGACTTGAGTCTGTGCAGTACATCCAGCAGCAGCTGGATATCGGCAAAGTGCAGCCCTGTGGTGGGTTCATCCAGAATATAGAGGGTCTTGCCGGTATCCCGCTTCGACAGCTCTTTAGCCAGTTTGACCCGCTGAGCCTCGCCGCCGGAAAGGGTAGTGGCGCTCTGGCCCAAACGTATATAAGACAGACCGACATCCATCAGGGTTTGCAGTTTACGGGCAATGGCCGGCACCGCATCGAAGAACACACGGGCTTCCTCGACCGTCATCTGCAGCACTTCGTGAATGTTCTTGCCCTTGTACTTCACTTCCAGCGTTTCACGGTTGTAGCGCTTGCCTTTACAGACATCGCAAGGCACGTACACATCCGGCAGGAAGTGCATTTCTACTTTAATAAGGCCGTCACCCTGACAGGCCTCACAGCGGCCGCCCTTGACGTTGAAGGAGAAACGCCCCGGCTGATAGCCGCGGGTACGGGATTCCTGAGTCGCCGAAAACAGCTCGCGGATCGGGGTAAATATGCCGGTATAGGTGGCCGGGTTGGAGCGCGGCGTGCGGCCTATGGGGCTTTGATCTATATCTACCACCTTGTCGCACAGTTCCATGCCCTCGATACGCTCATAAGGCGCCGGCTCTTCGGCGGTGGCGCCGTTGAGCATGCGATGGGCAATCTTGAAGAAGGTGTCGTTGATCAGGGTGGACTTACCCGAGCCGGATACCCCGGTGACACAGGTCAGCAGCCCGACCGGGATCTCCAGATCTACCTGTTTGAGGTTGTTGCCGCTGGCACCGAATAGCTTGATCATCTTGCCGGGATCGCAGGGCACCCGACCTCCGGCTACGGTGATCTTTTTCTTGCCGGACATATATTGGCCGGTGACAGAGGCTTCACAGGCCATGATGGCGTTGATGTCACCGTCACAGATCACTTCACCGCCATGAACCCCGGCGCCGGGGCCGATATCGATAATATGATCCGCCATGCGGATGGCATCTTCATCGTGTTCGACCACAATCACAGTGTTGCCCAAGTCCCGCAGGTGAGTGAGGGTGTTGAGCAGGCGCTCGTTGTCGCGCTGATGCAAACCAATCGAAGGCTCATCGAGTACATACATCACCCCGACCAGACCGGCGCCGATTTGGCTGGCCAGGCGGATCCGCTGCGCCTCGCCACCTGAGAGGGTTTCTGCCGAACGAGATAAACTCAGGTAGTTTAGGCCGACATTGACCAAAAAGCCCAGGCGATCGCCCACTTCCTTGAGGATCTTCTCGGCTATCTGCGCCTTTTGCCCCTCAAAGCTCAGGGTGGCGAAGTAGTCGCTGGCCTCACCAATGGACCAGGTGGTCAATTCCGGCAGGTTGATATTGCCGATAAACACGTTGCGGGCCTCTTCGCGCAGGCGTGAGCCGCCACAACTGGAACAGGCCTGGTTGCTGATGTACTTGGCCAGCTCTTCACGCACCGAGTTGGACTCTGTCTCTCGGTAGCGTCTGTCCATGTTGTTGAGGATCCCCTCGAACGGATGGTTGCGAACCACTACATCGCCGCGATCGTTGATATAACGGAAGGCGACATTCTCTTTGCCTGAGCCGTAGAGCACTATTTGCTTCACCTTGGCGGGGAGGTCGCCAAAGGGAGTTTCCACATCGAAGCCGTAATGCTCGGCCAGTGAGGTGAGCATCTGGAAATAGTAGAAGTTGCGTCTGTCCCAGCCACGAATGGCACCGCCCGCCAACGACAGCTCATCGTTGGTGATCACCCGATCGGGATCGAAAAACTGCTGTACCCCGAGGCCGTCACAGGTCGGGCAGGCACCCGCGGGGTTGTTGAAGGAAAACAGCCTGGGTTCCAACTCGGCCATGGAGTAACCACAGTGAGGGCAGGCGAAGTTGGCGGAGAACAGCAACTCTTCATTGCTGCCTTCCTCCATGCTGGCCACAGTGGCCACGCCGCCGGACAGCTCCAGTGCGGTTTCGAAAGATTCCGCCAGCCGCTGCTGCAGATCCTCGCGCACCTTGAAGCGGTCAACCACCACATCGATATTGTGTTTTACATGCAGATCCAGCGCCGGTGGGTCGGAAAGATCGCACACCTCGCCATCGATACGGGCGCGAATATAGCCCTGGGCCGCCAGGTTCTCCAGTAATTTGACATGCTCACCCTTGCGGCCCTGCACTACGGGAGCCAACAGCATCAGGCGCTCGCCTTCGGGGCGTTCCAGCACCTTGTCTACCATCTGGCTGACGGTTTGTGCCGCCAGCGGCTGGCCGTGAACCGGACAACGGGGCTCGCCCACGCGGGCAAACAACAATCTGAGATAGTCGTAGATTTCGGTAATGGTTCCCACGGTAGAACGAGGGTTGTGGGAAGTGGACTTTTGTTCAATCGATATTGCCGGGCTCAGGCCTTCGATATGATCCACATCCGGTTTTTCCATCAGACTCAAAAATTGGCGGGCATAGGCCGATAGGGATTCCACATAGCGCCGCTGACCTTCGGCGTAGAGGGTATCGAAGGCGAGAGAAGATTTGCCCGAGCCAGATAAGCCTGTAATAACAATGAGTTTGTCTCGGGGAATGGTCAGATTGATGTTCTTGAGATTGTGGGTTCTGGCACCGCGGATGTCTATCTTGTCCATCAGTCTCTACTTTGGCTAATCACTGGAGAAAAAGAGCACAAGTATCACATATTTTGCCTTGTGCCGATAGCGGCGACGCATTTGTGCTACTGACACCATACTGTCAGTAGCAAGCCCTCAGCCGAGGGCTGAGGGCGACTTGGGTTTTTCTCTTTGAGCTGTTCAAAACCTTCGTGGTAACATGCGCTCCCTTAAAAAATTCTTAATCCAGGGCAAAAACTATGGCCAACGGTGGACTTTCCGGCACTGAAAGAAAAGTCGCGTTCTCATTAGCCAGTGTGTTTGGGCTGCGCATGATGGGCTTGTTTATGATCATGCCTGTCTTCGCGCTCTATGGACAAGATCTCAAAGGCTTCTCACCTCTGTGGGTGGGTATTGCTATCGGCGCCTATGGTCTGACTCAAGCGATACTGCAGATCCCCATGGGGATACTGTCAGACAGAATTGGCCGCAAACCGGTGATCCTCGGCGGCCTGTTGGTGTTTGCTCTTGGCAGTGTTTTGGCTGCTATGTCCGACAGCATCTACGGCGTTGTCGCCGGCCGCGCCTTGCAGGGCATGGGCGCCATTGCCGCTGCCGTGCTGGCATTGGCGGCGGATCTTACCCGGGATGAACAACGCACCAAGGTGATGGCCATCATAGGTATGTGCATAGGTTTCTCCTTTGCCTTATCGCTGTTGGTGGGGCCTGTGGTGGCGCAGCATCTTGGGCTATCGGGCTTGTTTGCCCTGACGGCGGGCCTGGCGTTGCTGGGAATGCTGATAGTGCAGTTGTTGGTGCCAAACCCTGTGGCTCATGCGCCCAAGGGCGATACCATGGCGGAACCGGGCAAGCTGAAAAATATGCTTAAAGATCCACAGCTATTTCGCCTCGATGCCGGTATTTTTATTCTGCATTTGGTGCTGACGGCGGTATTCGTGGCATTGCCGCTGGACTTGGTCGATGCCGGTCTTGTTAAAGAAAAGCACTGGATGCTGTACTTCCCGGCCTTTGTCGGCGCCTTCTTTTTGATGGTGCCGCTGATCATCATTGGCGTGAAGCGCAATAATACCAAGGGGATGTTTCAGTTTGCTTTGGTGATCATGCTGGCATCTTTGCTGGCGATGGCGCTGTTTTCCCATAGTCTTTGGGTGTTGGCGGTCGCCATAGTGGCCTTTTTTACCGGTTTTAATTACTTGGAAGCCTCGCTGCCCAGCCTGATCGCCAAGTTTTGTCCCGTGGGGGCCAAAGGTTCGGCCATGGGGGTGTATTCTACCAGTCAGTTTCTCGGCGCCTTCTGTGGCGGTTTGCTCGGTGGTGGCGCCTATCAAATCATGGGCGCTGCCGGAGTGTTTAGTGTGGCAGTGGTGCTGCTGATTATCTGGCTGGCATTGACCCTGGGAATGAAAAATCCTGTGCTGCTCAAGAGTTACACTCTAGAGGCTCAAGTGAGTGGTCGAGAGCAGGCGCAGAAGATGGCCGCTGAGCTTTCTCAATTGCCGGGGGTTGCCGAGGCCATAGTGGTTTTGGAAGAAAAAGTCGCTTACCTCAAGGTGAACGATCAATTCGATTTAAGACGAGCCAGAGCTGTGTTAGGCTCTGTCAATTAAGCTAAGTTTAAGTGAAAATCGCAGGAGATTTCGATGGCCAGTCGTGGTGTTAATAAGGTAATTCTGGTGGGCAATCTGGGGCAGGACCCAGAGGTGCGCTACATGCCAAACGGCAACGCCGTAGCGAATATCACAGTGGCCACCAGTGAGTCATGGAAAGACCAGCAGGGCCAACAGCAAGAGCGCACCGAGTGGCACAGGGTTGTCATGTTCGGCAAGCTGGCTGAAATTGCCGGTGAGTACCTGCGCAAAGGCTCGCAAGTGTATCTGGAAGGCAAGCTGCAGACCCGCAAGTGGAAAGATCAGAGCGGTCAGGATAAGTACACCACTGAAGTGGTTGTCGATATGGGCGGTACTATGCAGATGCTGGGTGGCCGTAACCAAAATCAAGGTGGTATGAGCCAGGGCGGCAACCAGGGCGGTATGAACCAAGGTGGTATGAACCAAAACCAAGGTGGTTACGGCGGTGGTCAGGCACAGTCTCAGTCCCAATACAATGCGCCACAGCAGTCCGGCGGCTATCAGCCCAAGCCTGCTCAGCAGCCACAGCAGCCACAGCAGCAGTACAACGCGCCGCAGCAGCAAAGTTATGGTCAGCAGCAGAACTCAGGTTATGCGCCCAAGCCACAGCAGCCTGCGCCACAACAGGCGGCTCCACAGCAGCGTCCGGCACCACAGCCTCAGCCACAACAGCAGAACTACACGCCGGATCTGGATGACGGCTGGGATGATGATATCCCATTCTGAGGTCTATTGGAGATAGGCACTTGTGCTTATATACCAGAAAAAGCCACTGCAACTGCAGTGGCTTTTTGCTTGGCGCCTCTCGAGCTATAGTCGCGGCTCTTTTGGTGGTAATAGCTTGAAGCTCGAAAGCGGGCCATTGCTTGTTTGGCTCCGTCTCCTTGAACCTGACCAGGCCTTTAGCAATATTATCGGCGTCATGGACGCTTAACTGAGATGCTTTCCTGATTAGGTACAGATGCGCTTTTGGTCTCAAGTCAGTGCCCGCTATGCCTGATTCGCCAATAGCGGCAGGATATTTTTGGTAAAAATTGACAATCTTTACATTTGTGAGTGGCTTATCTGTCGTTTAGTGTTTGATGGTTTTTTAGGCGGTGGGTCAATTTGACTTGATGACGGTTATTCTGCTCCCTCGGTTTGCTACTGCAGATAGTGTAAAGGTGTTACTGATGTAATACTTTGTTTTATCTGTTATATTCGTTCATTCAGTTATTTCCCCTTGTCTTAGTTGTCGGCTTTTTTAGCACTATCCTTTTCTTTTTCCCGTCGATTGAACCTCAGTTAATGGCTATTCATCCTGCCTTTTTCGTTAATGGGACAAAATTTACCTATATATTTGGACAAAATGTCTTTTGGTGTATTTTTTGTTCGTTTTGGCTTTATAAACTATTTTAAGTCTATTTGTTGGGTTTTAGTTCTGTATCTATATCATTTTATGGTTCAAGATGTCATAGCTATCTCTTTGTGATCCTGGTCTCGTGTCATTATTTGTTATCCTGAGTGTCTTTAAGGATAATCCTACATGAAGTGTGGTCTTTAATTTTACTGCACTCGGTAGGTCGCCGCCGAAAGGGGTGACCCCCATCAAAACTCATAACGACAAGAGTGTGAGGACGCTATGAACAGACGTCAGTTTTTCAAACTGTGCGCTGCCGGGGCGGCAACTTCAGCCATATCTGCGCTGGGGTTGTTGTCCGAGAAGGCTTATGCCGCAGTTCGGGAATTCAAACTACTCAGAGCTAAAGAGACCCGCAACAACTGCCCGTATTGCTCGGTGGGTTGTGGCTTGCTTATGTATAGCCAAGGCAGCGGTGGCAAAAACTCTGAACATGCCATTTTTCATATTGAAGGTGATGCCGATCATCCGGTAAACCGTGGGGCGCTCTGCCCTAAAGGCGCAGGCCTGGTGGACTATGTTAACAGTCCGCACCGTCTGCAGTACCCTGAGTATCGCGCTCCGGGTAGCAATGAATGGAAGCGTATCAGTTGGGGCGAAGCTTACAAGCGTATTGCCCGTTTGATGAAAGACGATCGTGATGCCAACCTGATTGAGAAGAACGCCGATGGCGTAACAGTCAACCGTTGGTTGACTACAGGGATGATGACCTCATCCGGTATGGCGAACGAGAGTGGTTTTGCGACTCAAAAGTTTGCTCGTTCTCTTGGCTTAGTCGCCATCGATACCATTGCACGTAACTGACACTCCCCAACGGTAGCAAGTCTTGCTCCAACATTTGGGCGCGGTGCCATGACCAACCACTGGATCGACATCAAGAACTCTAATGTAGTGATCATTATGGGCGGTAATGCTGCAGAAGCGCACCCTGTCGGTTTCGGCTGGGTCACGGAAGCTATGCAACATAACAATGCCAAATTGATTGTGGTTGACCCTCGTTTCAACCGTAGTGCTGCTTTGGCCGATCACTATGCTCCTATCCGCTCAGGCACAGACATTGCGTTCTTGCTGGGTGTGATCCGCTATCTGATCTCCACCAACCAGATCAACTTCGACTATGTGAAGGCCTATACCAACGCCAGCTATCTGGTGCGGGAAGACTTTGAATTCCACGAAGGTCTGTTCTCAGGTTTTGATGAAGAGAAGGGCGACTACGATAAAGAATCCTGGTTCTATCAACTCGACGAAAACGGCTATGCCAAGGTGGATGAATCCCTTGAGCACCCTCGTTGTGTGTGGAACCTGCTGAAACAGCACGTAGAACGTTACGACTTTGCCACTGTCAGCAACATCACAGGGACACCGGTAGACGACTACCAAGTGGTCTGTGAGGCGATTGGCAGCACTTACACCAAAGACAGGGCGGCGACCTTTATGTATGCCCTGGGCTGGACTCACCACAGTAAGGGTGCGCAGAACATTCGTACCATGGCGATGGTGCAGTTGCTGTTGGGTAACATTGGCCAGTTGGGTGGCGGGGTTAACGCCTTGCGTGGTCACGCCAACGTTCAGGGTTCTACCGATATGGGTCTGCTGTGTCAGAGCCTACCGGGCTACCTTAAGCTACCCAATGATAAAGACGTCAATCTGCAGACTTATCTGGATCACTATACGCCTAAGCCGTTGCGTCCGGGTCAGACCAACTATTGGCAAAACTATCCCAAGTTCTTTATCTCGCAAATGAAGGGCTTCTGGGGCAAGCATGCCACAGCTGAAAACGACTTTGGTTATGACTGGTTGCCTAAGTGGGATCAGATGTATGACTTTGGCCGCTATCTTGACATGATGTATCGCGGTCAGATCAACGGTTGTATTGTGCAGGGGGTTAACGCGATTAACTCTATGCCTAACCGCAACAAGAACCTCAAGGCGTTGAGCAAGCTCAAGTATTTGATTGTACTTGATAACTTGGCATCTGAAACCGCGACCTTCTGGCAACATGAGCCGGATTACAACGAAGTTGATACCGCCAGTATCCAAACGGAAGTGTTCCGTCTGCCCACAACCTGTTTTGCTGAGGAAGAAGGTTCCATCGTCAACTCGGGTCGCTGGATGCAGTGGCACTACAAGGGTGCCAATGCTCCCGGCGAATCCATGCCCGACTCTGAGATTGTGGCCGGCATTTTGCTGGAGATGAAAAAGCTGTATCGCGAAGAGGGCGGTAAACTGCCTGAGCCTGTGGAAGCGGTCAAGTGGGACTATGCCGATCCGCATAACCCAAGCTCGGTGGAGCTGACCAAAGAGTTGAACGGATACGATGTTAACACCGGCCGTCAACTGAGCAGCTTTAGTGAACTCAAGGACGATGGCAGCACCGCCTGTGCCTGTTGGATCTATGCCGGTTCCTGGACCGAGCAAGGCAACCAGATGGCACGCCGTGACAACCATGATCCATCCGGCAAGGGGATAACCCCGGGATGGGCATTTGCTTGGCCTGCCAACCGCCGGGTGCTCTACAACCGCGCCTCTTGTGATGTCAACGGTAAGCCTTGGGATCCAAAACGCACCATAGTCGAGTGGAAGGATGGCAAGTGGGAAGGCATAGACGTGCCTGACTTCAACGCCAAGCTCAATCCACAGGACAGCGCGCACCCATTCATCATGCAGGCAGAAGGTGTGGGCCGTTTGTTCGCCCTGAAGCTGCTGAAAGAAGGGCCGTTCCCTGAGCACTATGAGCCGGTGGAATCACCAATCGGGACCAACCCATTGCATCCTAAAGTGGTGCACAGCCCAGTGCTGCGTTGGTTTGAGGGTGTGAAAGAAACCATAGGCACCAAAGAGGAGTTCCCTTACGCCTGTACCACATACTCGCTCACTGAACACTTTAACTTCTGGACGACTCACTGCCGTTTGGCGGCGATCTCCATGCCAGAGACCTTTGTGGAAATGAACGAGCAGTTGGCAGCAGAAAAAGGCATCAAGAATGGTGATTTGGTGAAGGTGAGCTCCAAGCGTGGCCACATCTTTACCAAGGCTCTGGTGACCAAGCGTTTGCAGCCACTGCAAGTCAATGGTCAAACGGTACACACCCTGGGTATTCCACGTCACGGTAGTCATAACGCCCTCACCAAGAAGGCATATACCTGTAACGTGCTGACCACAGAGATGGGTGATGCCAACACGGGTGTTCCTGAGTACAAAGCGTTCCTGGTGAACGTTGAGAAGGCGGAGGTCTGATAATGGCAACACAAGATATTATTCGACGCTCAGGCACCTCAGCGGCAACGCCGGCATCGCAAACTCGGATTGGTGATATCAAGCAGGTAGCAAAACTGTTTGATGCGACTAAGTGTAACGGTTGTAAGGCCTGTCAGGTGGCGTGTTCCGAATGGAACGATCTGCGTGAAGAAGTGGGCAGTTTCGAGGGCAGTTATCAAAACCCGATGAAACTCTCCGGCCAGGTCTGGACCTTGATGGAGTACAACGAGGTGATGGACGAGCGCAACAAGTTGCGCTGGCAGTTCACTCACTCAGCTTGTATGCACTGCGCCGATCCTGCCTGTCTCAAGGCGTGTTCGACCGCAGGCGCCATTATCCAGCACGCCAACGGGGTAGTGGATTTCGATTCAGACAAGTGTGTTGGTTGCGGTTACTGCGCCAGTGCCTGTCCGTTCGATATCCCCAAAATCGACCCCAAGGATAACAAGGCCTACAAGTGCACCATGTGTTCCGACCGCTTGGCAGTCGGACTGGAGCCTTCTTGCGTCAAGACCTGTACCACAGGCGCACTGCGCTTCGGTACTCGTGAAGACATGTTGTTCTATGCCGACAAGCGGGTGGCCGAGCTCAAAGAGCGTGGCTTTGCCAAGGCTGGGTTGTACAACCCGGAAGGTGTGGGTGGCACAGCGATGATGATGATATTGCACGATGTCACTCAGCCCGAAAGCTACAACATGCCGGAAGATCCACAGATCCCACTGTCTGTCACTCTGTGGCAGGACTGGGTCAAGCCTCTGGGTACTGTGGGGATCCTGGCAACAGCTGCTGTGGCTTGTCTGCACAAGATCACCGTTGGTCGCAACATAGTCGAAGAGGATCAACCCGGTTATCAGCCGCCTGAGGAAGATCAGCAAGCGGCTCAGAAAGAGGAGGACGGCAAATGAGCAAGCATCACAAGCAAGAGATGATAGTGCGTCATAAGCTGTTTGACCGCATCTGCCACTGGTTCATTGTGGCGGCAGGTTTGGTCACCTTTCTGACCGGGTTTTCGTTCTTTTATCCTTCCTTCCAGTGGATGGGGGCTATTGCGGGCACGCCTCAATTGGCGCGCTTCGTTCACCCCATTGCCGGGTTGTTTATGTGTCTGCCGCTGATGTTGATGTTGGTGCGTTACTACCATCACAACAAGTGGGAGAAGAACGACCTGAAATGGATGCTGTCCATCAAGGATGTGATGTTTGAGAACGAGGACAAGATCCCGCCTATCGGCCATTACAACCCTGGGCAAAAGGTGCTGTTCCGTGCTTTCGTGGTGACCTCCATCGGACTGACGGTGACTGGTTTCATCATGTGGCAGCCCTATTTTGCACCTTATTTCTCAGCCACTACCATTGGCTGGGCGATTCTGGTGCACGCCATCTGTGCTCTCATCATGCTGATTTTCGTGATGGTGCACTTCTGGATGGCGACCTGGGTAGAAGGTTCGGTTGCGGGCATGCTTTACGGCAAGGTCTCCAAGGCCTGGTGCCGTAAGCACCACCCCAGAATGCTGGAAGAAGATTCGGAAGCGGAGAAACACTAAATGAGTCAAACAGCCGAGATACCCCTGGCCCCCGGCAGCGAGTCGCCGCTGGAGCTCAAACCACTGAAAGCCGCCGATCCTGTCAGCGTTTATCTGCGCAGAGCCAAGCGTCTGGAAGTGTTGGCCAAGGACTCGCCGCTGGCTGATTACCTGGAGCTGTGTCGCCGTTTGGTCGCCGTACAGGCCAAACTGGCGGCGGAGGAAGACTTCGGTCTTCCTCCCGCCTGGGACAAGTCCGAGGGGTTGCCCCTCGCAGACTTGGGTCCCAGTGCCGACAGCTATTGGCAGAGTTTGCTGCAGCAACTGCTCAGTGAACTCCTGCCTCAGGTGGATGAGTCGGTCGCCCGGGTGCTGCGTCTTTTGATGCAACAGGCCCCCGAGCAATTGAGTGCCTGGGGGCAGGCGCTGCGTCAGGGCAACCTGAGTGCAGTGCCCGCCAGGTTCAGTCTGTTTCTGTGGGCTGCCATGGGGCTTTATTGGTCTCACTGGGCGCCGGCAGTTATTCAGCGCATGGATCAGCGCCAGGTCAAACAGCAGAGCCTGTGTCCGGTTTGTGGCAGTCATCCGGTTGCCAGCGTGATAGTCGATGAACCCAGAGCCGGTTTGCGTTATCTGCATTGCAGCCTGTGTGAGAGCGAGTGGCACTTCATACGTGCCCATTGCACTTGCTGCGGGCATGACAAGGAGATGACCCTCTGGTCTTTGGACGACTATCAGGCCGAAGTTCGCATCGAAAGCTGCGAGGCCTGTCATGGTTATACCAAGATGATGTTCCTCGAAAAGTCGCCGCTGATGGATGTGGCCGCCGATGATTTGGCGACCCTGATGCTCGACAGTCAGCTCAACGAGAAAGGCTATGGTGCCACCACTGTCAATCCTTTGTTGCTGGCCCACGAGACGGAAGACAGCGAGTAACCAGCTAGTAAGAAAGCCGGGAGGGCTAAGGCCCTCCCTTTATTCAGTCAATGATGAAACAGATGATGACCCAAACTGCCGATACCCTCAAAGACCTCTATCGGGCTTTGCCTTCCATGGATAGCCTGCTGGCCGAGCCAGCGCTGGCTCCGCTGCTGAGCCGCTTTGGCAAGGCCGCCGTCAAACAGGCGTTGGATGGACAACTTCGGCTGGCAAGAGCCGGGATAGGCCGTGAGCAACGCCTGCCCGACTGGTGTCACTCACACCAAGCCTTGTATGGCATTTTGGTTGATCAGCTGTCCAGCGATTATCGCCATAGTTTACGGCCGGTATGGAACCTCACCGGCACCCTGCTGCACACCAACCTGGGACGGGCGCAGCAGTCCGAGGCGGCCATAGAGGCCGTCACTTCTGTGATGCGTTACCCGACCCCACTGGAATTTGAGCTGCAGGCCGGCAAGCGCGGCCATAGAGACAATGCCGTCAGCTCACTCATTCACCGCCTCACCGGCGCCGATGCCTGCTGTGTGGTTAACAACAATGCCGCCGCCGTGCTGTTGATGTTGTCGGCGGTGGCCACAGGTAAAGAGGTGATAGTTTCCCGCGGCGAGCTGGTGGAGATAGGCGGCGCCTTCCGGATCCCCGACATCATGCGTCAGGCCGGGGTTACTCTGGTAGAAGTGGGCAGCACCAACCGAACCCATCTCAGGGATTACGAACAGGCGATAACCGAAAACACCGCCGCCATTATGAAGGTGCACACCAGTAACTACCATATTCAGGGCTTTACCGCCTCGGTGGAAGAGTCGCGGCTGGCGACCTTGTGCCGCGAGCATGATATTTCGCTGATCTCGGATCTCGGCAGTGGCTCGCTCACCGACTTGCGCCGCTTCGGGCTCAAGCAGGAACCTACTCCGCAGGCGATGCTGGCCGATGGGGTCGATTTGGTGAGCTTCTCCGGCGACAAGCTGCTCGGTGGCCCTCAGTCCGGGCTGATTGTCGGTAAACAGTCGCTTATCAATAAATTGCAAAGCCATCCGCTCAAGCGGGCGCTGCGCTGCGACAAACTGATTCTGGCGGCGCTGGAAGCCACACTGATCCACTATCTCAACCCGGAAACCCTGGATACTGAACTGCCTATGATGGCCAAGTTCGGCCGCAGTCAGCAACAACTCAAGCTGCTTGGCAGTCGTTTACACCAGGCGTTGCAGCCCCTGTTTGCCCCCGGCTATCAGCTGGAGCTGGTGGAGTGCCGCACCCAGGTGGGCAGTGGCTCACAGCCGGATACCTTCCTGCCTTCGGTGGCGCTGGCGTTCAGCGCCAATCCGGGGGCTAGCCTGATTGAGCTTGAGCAACATTTCAAGCAGGCCGAGCGGCCGGTGATCGGCCGGATCAGTAATGAGCAGTTGCTGCTGGATCTGCGCGGGGTAGACGATGAAGCCGAGCTGCTGGCCGAGCTGAGCACCCTGGGAGTATCGCTGTGATCCTGGTAACTGCCGGCCATGTAGACCATGGCAAGACCAGCCTGATTCGGGCCCTGACCGGGCAAAATACCGACAGATTGCCGGAAGAGAAACGCCGCGGCATGACCATAGATCTGGGTTATGCCTTTATGCCGTTTGCCGACGAACAACGGCTGGCCTTTATCGATGTGCCGGGTCATGAAAAGTTTATCAATAACATGCTGGTGGGCGTCAGTCATGCCAGGCACGCGCTCTTGGTGCTGGCCTGTGATGACGGCGTGATGCCGCAGACCCGTGAACACCTGCAAATTTTAGCCATGTTGCCGCTTAAGAGCCTGACACTGGTGCTTACCAAGAGTGACCTGGTGGAGCGGGCCCGCATCGATGAAGTGGTTGCAGAGAGTGAGGCGCTGCTTTGCGAGTTTGCCCTCAAGGCCTCCGGCGTCTTTAGCGTTTCGGCCAGTAATGGCCAGGGGATCGACTCGCTCAGAGAGCATATTCTGGCGCTGGCATCGAGCGAGCTGCAGCTTGAGAAGGCTTGTATTGCAGCAGACGCGCAGCAGGCCTTTCGCATGACCCTGGATCGGGCATTCAGCGTTAAGGGCGCCGGTTGGGTGGTCACTGGCACAGTGATCAGTGGCAGTGCCAAGGTCGGTGATAACCTCTACAGCTCGGGTCAGAAAGACAAGCTGAGGATCCGCGGCATTCACTGCCAGGGACAGGAGTCGCAGACGGCGTTGCCGGGCACCCGCGTTGCCCTCAATCTCAGTGGTGTCGATAACCACAGAGCGCCGCAGCGCGGCGATTGGCTCAGCAGCTTGCCACAGCCGGATGCCTGTGGTCGCCCTGTGGTGCAGATCCGTGCCTTTGAACCTGTGACTCACTGGCAGAGCGTACATTGCCACCACGGCGCCGAGCATACCCTGGGACGCATATCCCAGTTGACAGAGGCTGATGAGCGCGGCTACAGCCTGGCTGAGCTGGTGTTGGATAAGCCGTTGTTATTATGTCAGGACGACCCCATAGTACTGCGTCACGCCAGTGGCAAGCACACCCTGGGTGCCGCCAGAGTGCTGGCGCTGACTGTACCCAATCGCAAGAAACGCACCGAAGAGCGGCTCGCTCTTATTGGCTGTCTCGCCGATGCCGAAACTCCGGCTGCCGCATTGGCCCACCTCGGTCGGCAACAGGCCTTGGCCGTGGCTGATTTGGCCTGGCGTTGGCAACTGACTGAAGCTGGTTTGACCCGACTCATTCAGGAAGCCGGACTCAGCCGCCACGGCGGCTTCCTGTTGGCACCTGAACTGCTTGAGGCCGAGCAGCAGCACTATTTGTCCTTATTGGAGCAATACCATCAGCAGCACCCGGATCAATTGGGGTTGGGGCGTAATCGCCTGCTGCGTATGAGTCACAGTAAGTTCCCCTTGCCACTTGCCAGTTTGATCCTGGAGCGCCTCTGTCGCGATCGCCGCATGGTACTGCGCGGCGCCTTACTGCAGTTGCCACAACACAGAATGACTTTGGATCCCCAAGCCGAAGCTTGTTGGCAGCGTTTATCTCCCTGGCTCGAGCAGCAAGATACCCCTGTGTGGGTAACTGAGATGGCCGAATATCTTGAGCTGGATCCGGGCGAACTGCGGCCGCTGTGCTTCCAGTTGGTGCAACAGGGATTTATCACCGCAGTGGTGAAAGACAGATACCTGCTCAGCAGTAAGTTGTGCCACTACGCGGATCTTATTCGTGGTCATTTAGACCAAAAGGGGCAACTGGAAACCGCCGAGTTCAAGGCGATGATAGGTCTTGGCCGCAAGGTGAGTATCCAACTGTTGGAGTTTTTCGATCGCAGCGGTTTTACCCGCAGGAAATATCGCAGTAACAGTCGGGAGATCCGGGACGCTGAACTTTTCTGGTCCCATGAAGATTGGCGGAAGAACATAGGAGTCGAACCTACCCGGGACTGCTGGCAGCCCCACCCGGATTTGAAGTCCGGACGCCTCACCGGAGACGACGTTCTTCCATCGAAAGACACAAGGATAATAGAAAATGAATTCAGTTGAAGCAACCCTGTTTTTATTTACTTTATGAGTTTGTGATATAGCTCTTATTTTATTTTAAAGTCTGTAAATTTTTATTATTTAGATAGGTTCAGAGGGTACTTATGGATTATTATTCGCATGACGTTGTCACCGAGAAACAAGTCACCCTTATGGAACAAGGGCAGGCTTCTGAATTAACTGACTACTTAGCGAACGAAGTGAGAATCGCCCTGGTCTATAACGGCATTGCCCACACGGTAATGTTAGCCAGTCCGCAGGATCTCGAAGCCTTTGCTATCGGCTTTACCCTGTCGGAGCGCATAGTCAGAAATATAAATGAAATCAAGGGTATTGAGCTTGAGCACACCGAAGAAGGTGTGCTGGTTCAGATTGAGATAACCCAAAGATGTTTTATGGAATTAAAGCAACAAAGACGCAATATGGCCGGTAGGACCGGTTGTGGACTTTGCGGTGTTGCCCAACTTGAAGAAGCGGTTAAACCTGTTATTCGAGTTGATGATGGTGCCGAGTTTAATATCAATAATTTAAAGGTTGCTTTGAGTTTTGTTAAGGATAATCAACAGCACTTTAAATTAACTGGTGCCACCCATGCTGCCATGGGTTTAAATAAAGATGGGCATATTATTGATGCCTATGAAGATATTGGAAGACATATAGCACTGGATAAGTTAATCGGTGCCTTTTCACAGAAAAATGCCGAGCGGCCAATCGCGGTTTTATTGACCAGCAGAGCCAGTTTCGAGATGGTGCAAAAGGCTGCCAGTGCCAATATTCAGATTCTTTTTGCCATGTCCGCCGTGACCTCACTGGCGTTGGAGTTGGCCGAGAAGAGCAACATCACGCTGGTGGGCTTTTGCCGCAACGGTCGTGCGACGCTCTACACCCATGGTCACAGACTGACGGGGTTGAGCCGCGATCGCCTGGCCAAGGCCATTTAAGTAAGTAGAGACAAAGTCCTCACGGGACTTGTTCGCCCTTTCTTTAGCACAGCGTCTACTGTCTGCTCGTCATCGTTGTTAAACACTCTTGTGACCGGTCGGAACTCAGTTTCGGCCGGTCTTTAGTGCTTTGACTATGACAGACAGCCGGTCGTTTGCTGCACTCCAGCGGTTTTATCGCCGTAAAGGCATGAAATAAGGTGCGACAGGTCAGTTGCTGTGGGCTGTTTGTTCGCACCTTACAAAATGGTTGACGGACACGCCCGTGTCCGTTTTGGCAAGGTCTCGTTCATTAGGGTAATGACATGACATGGCAACAATTTAAACAACAATATCTGGTCCGTTTCTGGGCCCCCATGCCGGCGGTTATCGCCGCCGGTATTCTTTCCACTTACTATTTTGGTCTTACCGGTACCTTCTGGGCCGTGACCGGCGAATTCACCCGCTGGGGTGGGCACTTGTTGCAAATGCTTGGTGCTGAGCCGGAAACCTGGGGTTATTTCAAGGTGATAGGTTTGGCCGGCACGCCGCTGGATCGTATCGACGGCATGATGATTATCGGCATGTTCGGTGGTTGTATCGCCGCGGCGCTATGGGCCAATAACGTCAAGCTCAGAATGCCACAGAGTCGGGTGCGTATCATGCAGGCCCTGGTTGGCGGCATCATAGCCGGCTTCGGTGCCCGCTTGGCCATGGGTTGTAACCTGGCGGCCTTCTTTACCGGGATCCCACAGTTCTCGTTGCATGCCTGGTTCTTTGCGTTGGCCACTGCTGCCGGTTCCTACTTTGGCGCCAGGTTTACCTTGTTGCCCATGTTCCGCATTCCGGTGGCGCTGAAGAAGGTCACCAAGGCCAGTTCGGTCAAGCAGGATGAAAACCAGGCCAGACGGCGCTTTCGGATCGGTATGCTGGTGTTTATCGGCATAGTCGGTTGGGGACTCCTGACCCTGTTCAATGCGCCCAAGCTAGGTATCGCCATGCTTTGCGGTGTCGGTTTCGGTCTACTGATTGAAAGGGCACAGATCTGCTTTACCTCGGCATTTCGCGACATGTGGATCACCGGCCGTACCCATATGGCTAAGGCGATCATTATAGGTATGGCGGTCAGTGCCATAGGGATTTACAGCTATGTGCAACTTGGGGTTTCACCCAAGATCATGTGGGCCGGTCCCAACGCGGTTATCGGCGGCTTGCTGTTTGGTTTCGGCATAGTGCTGGCCGGCGGCTGCGAAACCGGTTGGATGTACCGCGCCGTGGAAGGGCAGGTACACTTCTGGTGGGTTGGTCTGGGCAACGTTATCGGCTCCACCATTCTGGCCTACTACTGGGACGACTTGGCCGAACCACTGGCCACCAGTTGGGACAAGGTCAACCTGCTTTCCAGCTTAGGGGACAAGGGCGGCTTGTTGGCCACCTATCTGATGCTGGGCCTGGCATTTGTCGCCATGCTCGCCTGGGAAAAACAATTCTTCGCCCGTAAAGCCAAACGGGATGCTCAACTGACTGCGGAGGCCGCGTAATGAGCCAATATACTCCTGATTATCAATTAGATATGGTTGGTGAACCCTGTCCATATCCCGCTGTTGCCACCCTGGAGGCTATGCCCCAGCTCAAGCCCGGTGAAATTCTGGAAGTGATCAGCGACTGCCCACAGTCGATCAACAATATTCCGCTGGATGCCAAAAACCACGGCTACAAGGTGTTGGAGATAGAACAGAACGGCCCGACGATCCGCTATCTGATTCAGCGCTGAATTAGTATCAATTTCCGCTGTTTCAATTGTTATAAAACGCTGCTTTTGCAGCGTTTTTTTATGCGGGTTTAATGGTGGGCTATTGCGGGAGCCAGGCATCTGGATATGAGCGGCATTCGACTTTCAAGCCAGCTGAAAGTCGTGCGCCGATGGCCGCCATGACTCGATGCCAGATTTGCACTGAACCGAGTTAAAGGCAAATATAAGCTGTGGTTCGGCTCTTCCCTACATCAAGGAGCAGTAATGAAACAGGTTATTTTTGATACTCCCGGACAACCGGAAGTGCTCTATTTGGCTGATGCCGAGATCCCTACTCCCGGCCCGGGGCAGGTGTTGATCAAGGTGGCGGCGGCCGGAGTCAATGGCCCGGATTTGGCACAGCGCAAGGGCAACTATCCGCCTCCGGCAGACGCTTCCCCCGTGTTGGGGTTGGAAGTGGCCGGCGAGATAGTGGCATTGGGGCAGGGCGTAGACCAATGGCAAAATGGGCAAGCGGTCTGTGCCCTGGTGCCTGGCGGTGGTTACAGTGAGTATGTGCTTACCTGGGCGGGGCATTGCTTGCCTGTGCCCAAGGGCTGGAGCCTGGAAGAGGCTGCAGCGATTCCCGAGACTTTCTTTACCGTGTGGGGCAATCTGTTTATGCGAGCCGGGTTGCAGCCAGGTGAGACAGTGCTAATCCACGGCGGCTCGGGCGGTATCGGCAGTAGCGCCATTGCCCTGGCCAAGGCTTTTGGTGCCAGGGTACTGGTGACTTCCGGTAGCCCGGAGAAATGTGCCTGGTGTCGGCAACTGGGGGCTGAGCTTGCGATTGATTACCGCCGACAGGACTTTGTCGAACCTGTAATGGACTGGACCGAGGGCAAGGGGGTCGAAGTGGTGCTGGATATGGCTGGCGGCGACTTTGCCAACAAGAATCTCAAGGTACTCGCCTCTGATGGCCGCATGGTGTCTATTGCCATGCAAAGGGGGGCCAGGGCTGAAGTGGATATCTTTCGCCTGATGGCCAAGCGCATTGTTTGGACCGGCTCGACTCTGAGGCCTCAAAGCGTCGCGGCCAAGGCGGCGATTGCTGCCGAGCTCAAGGCCAAGGTCTGGCCGTTATTGAATGAAGGCGCCCTTAAGCCACATATCTTTGCCAGCTTCCCGCTGCAAGACTGCATTGCGGCACACCACTTGCTGGAATCCGGCAATCACTCGGGCAAGGTGGTACTGACACTGAAGTAAGTAGCTACTGACGCGCCACTCCCTTTGGCTGCTGAATATTCCTTCGGCAGCTTTTTCTTCGTCGTCGCTGGTTGGCTGTAACATGCAGCCTTAAGGCGTTTGCGTGCAAAATTCAACTTGCCCTGATGAAAATTTAGGCTAAAGTCCTTTGTGAGAGCACTCTAGGGTGCTGTCATGAAAAATTAATCGTTATTTAGTTGGAAAAATCACGGTTTGCAGCATTGATTCTCGGAAAGATTCTGTAAGAATACGCACTTGAAAACGCCACCTTCCAAAGGTGGAAACCTATTGTGGCAAAGTGAGCAGTAGTGCGCTTCTTTGGCCGAAAAACTTTAGGGAAGGCGCGAGCAAGTCCAGGCACAAAGTGCAGCGACTTATTGGCAACTTCTCTGGTGTATGTGTTGATTTAAGGGTATTGGCATATATGTATAACACTGCAAAGAAACAAGTTTGGTATGGCGAGCTCAGAACCGCACGTGGCAATGCTATCGTCGTCCATGACAATCAGTTACCCGAGGCATCTCCTGGACGTATCTACCTGTTCAACTCTCAGCGCAATGCGATTATTGAATATGTGGAAGATATAGTTAAACCCAACTTGCATGATCTGGGTGAGGATGAAGCCAAGGCTGCCGAGCGTGAGTTCGGTAGTGCATTCAAAGCGGTCCGCAGCGAGTTTATGCAAAAGCAGCAGGCCAGAGTCAATCTGAACAACGTCAAAGACAGCGCTCCCGCGCGTAAGCCCAAGCCGGAACCTGAGGTCGAGGTTGAAACCGACAACATGGGTGATGATTTCGATGACGATTGGGATGACAGCTTCGACGACTGATATCCCTATACCCGGCCGTCCGTCTTCAGTTTACTGAAGCGGTGGCCCGGGTATACCGGACAGTCGAATACTGACATTATCTATTGGATAGCCGATTATTCTTTATCGAAGCTATCGACTATGATGGCGCCCATAGAGGCCGGCATGGCGATCAACAGGGTGCGTTTCAGCGCCAGTAAGGGATCGCTCAGTAATGGCCATTTATCCAGGGCCAGCAAGACGACACTCACCACCAGCAGGGTCAGGGCATAAGCCAGCAGGATCCGCAGCCAAAACACCCACACCCTGGCCTTGATGTTGGCCTGAAACACACTCTGATAGGCAAACAGGGCGATAAAGCTCAGGCTCAATACCACCACCAGTACCAGATTTACTACCGGTAGATTGGCCGCCAGCATCCAGGCTTCCTCGGAAAAGGAGATGGGCACGGACAAGGCAAAGGCGCCTATGCTGATCTGGCCGAGATCCTCGGCGTTGAAATAGAGTTTGGTCATGCCTGGGTATCGAACTCGTAGCGGCTCAAATGATGATAAATTTGTCCGGGGGCTATCCAGGGATCGCCGTGCAGTTGTGGCTGATTGGCAGCGTCCGGCAGCATTTGTGGCTCGAGACAGACGCCCTGCCAGGCCTTCAACGCTTGGCCCTTACGACCCTTGGTCCCTTCTAGCCCGGCGCCTGTGTATAGCTGCACTCCGGGTTGGTTGGTGTACAGCGTTAGGCCGCGGCCGGATAGCGGTGCGCTCAGACGACCCACACGCCAGAGCTCATCTTTCTGTTGCCGGCTGATAAAGCAGTGATCCAGCCCTTGGCCGGCGGCCAGTTCCGGCTGTCCCAGCAGTGCTTTGAGAGTCTTGCCCTGGCTGAGATCCAACATGCTGCCTTGGGTATCGACTATGCCGCTGGGAATGCCTTCGGAATCGGTTGCCAGGACTCTGCTGCTATCGAGTTGCAAATGGTGCTCAGCGATATCCGCCCGGCCATCGAGATTGAAATAGCTGTGCTGAGTCAGGCTCACCGGGCAGTCCTGGCTGCTTGAGGCCATAAACTCCACAAACAGGTTGTTGCCCGCCAGACGATAGTCCAATTGCACCCGGCATTCACCGGGAAAACCCATGTCACCGTCCGGGCTTATCAGGCTGAGGCGTACCCCATCCGGCAGCGTGCCCAGTTGCCACTGGCGCCGATGAAAGCCTTCGTGGCCGCCGTGCAGGCAGTGGCCGTTGAAGTTTTTGTCCAGAGAAAAAGTCTTGCCCAGGCCGTGAATTTGCCCTTGCTTGATACGATTGGCGTAACGCCCGACAGCCGCGCCCAAACAGGCGTCCTGATCCAGATAATCGGCTGCAGAGTCACAGCCAAGCACGATATTGGCGCGCTCACCATGGCGATCCGGCGCCCACAGTGAGCGAATAATGCCACCGAGACTGAGCACTTCCAGCGCCAGAATGCCATTGTCGATTCTGACCCTTTCTATTTGGCCGCCGCGGGGATCTTCCCAACTGTCGAGTGCGCTGAAACGTATCATCTGCTAGTTCCTTTTGGCTTTAGGTCTACAACTCAGTCCAGGCGGCAGGCTCCGTCGCTGGGGCTGCACAGGTAAACACTGACCTCCAGCTCGGTTTTGGCCGGGTATTGCTGCTCGACGGCGGCAATCACCTTGTCGGTCAACTCATGTTCCACCAGGGCGATGACGCAGCCGCCAAAGCCCTTGCCTGTCATCCGTACTCCGCCGCGTTCGCCGACGACGTCGGTTATCAATTCCACCAGGGTATCTATCGCTGGATGGCTGATTTCAAAGTCATCGCGCATCGAGCGGTGTGATTCGGCCATCAGTTTACTGAGCCTGGCGATATCGCCCTGCTCCAGGGCGCGGCAGGCGCTCTGGGTGCGTTGATTTTCACTGATCACATGGCGGGCACGGCGAAAGGCAACCGGATCCAGTTCATCCTCGGCGCTTTGCAGCGCCCTGAGCGACAAGTGGCGCAGGGTATCCAAACCGAAATGTCCTGCCACCTGCTCGCAATGCAAGCGGCGCTCACCAAACTTTTTGTTGTGAGCGATGGAGGGTAGACCGGAATTGATGATCAGCAGACTGAGATCGTCGGGGAAGGGCACGCTTTCGCAGTCCAGATCCAGGCAGTCTATAAGCAGCGCTGACCCGGCTTCGGCCATGGCACAGGTGATCTGATCCATGATGCCGCAGCTATGGCCGACATAGTGGTTTTCACCCCGCTGCGCCAGTTGCGCTATGGCCAGCGGTGACAGATGCAGTTGACTGGTGTCATTGATGGCGGTGCCAAAGGCGATTTCCAGCGAGGCCGACGAGGCTAATCCGGCGTTGGCCGGTACATTGCCGATCACCGCCAGATCCAGGCCGCGGGCAGGTAGGCCGCTCTGGGCCATGGCCGAGGTAAAGCCCTTGAGGTAGCTGACCCAGCCCTCATCCTCGTTCATGCTGCCTTCATTGCCATAGTGCCATTCAAAAATGCCGGGAAAGGCACCTGATACGGCGCGGAACTTGTCGTCGTCACGGCGCTTGACCGCGATGACTGTGTGAAAGTTGATTGCCGCCGGTAGCACCAGACCTTCGTTATAGTCTGTGTGTTCCCCGATAAGGTTGACCCGACCGGGGGCCTGATATAAAGCATCGGGCTTGGTGCCGAAGGTTTTGACAAAGAGTTTGGTAACGCTGGGGGCAGGATTCGACATGCTCTTATGGATTCCGCAAAAAAACGCTCGAACAGCAACATAAATGACTGCTTTTCTGTTGTTATATCATTTCTGTCTCTGAGGTGTAAGTGAGATTTTTATCCAGGTTGCATTCCAGGATAGATTGAGGGGGTATTCGGGAAGATGAAAGGAAAAGCCTCACCCGCTGCCGGACAGAGTGAGGCTAAATGATACTAAGATATCAGGATGCGGCTTTCTTGGCGTCGGCTTCCTTGACGGTTTCGGCCGCCAGCAGTTCACAGACCACATGCTCGACAAAACCGGCACCTGCGGCCTCATAGAGGTTGTAAACACTGTGGACGCCGGATTCGCGCAGCGCCACACCCTCATCACCATATTGCACAATCGCGCTGATTTTTCCTTGGTAATTCAGTTTCTTAAGTTGCTCAACTGCAAACATATTGCCCGCATGATACGGCATCGCCAGCAGCACAAGTTCAAGCCCGGGAGCCCGGTCGAGTTTTTCCCAGAAGTCGGTATCCGAAGCATCGCCTTGTACTACGTTACGCCCTTGCTCGCGGTGGAAATCCACCAACTCCTGTTTGTGTTCAATCCCCAGGATCTCACCATCGAATCTGGCCTTGAGTTCATCATAGGCACCAGAGCCTATGCGCCCCATCCCCAGAATAAGGAAGCGCGGATTGCCCACGGGGATCTGTCTGTCTTCCGGATGCAGTGGGTGCTTCTCGAGCTTGACCAGTTTCTGTTGGTACTTCTGGTAGATGTTGCCCACCATGGCGTTGAGTGGTGCCGCCAATACAAAACTGAAGCTCAGTGCCACGGCAATGATTACCAGCCACTGAGAGGGTAGCCAGCCTTTGCTGGTAGCCACGGCAGCCACAATCAGACCGAACTCACTGAAGTTACCCAGGTTGAATGAGCCCAGCATAGAGGTGCGCGAGCGCAGTTTGAAGCGGGTGAGGATATAGACAAACAACAGGATTTTCAGCGGGATCAGTGTCACCAGCAGCACAGCCAGCATAATATCTGTCACGCTCGGCAGACCGTTGAGACCTATGGTGAGGAAGAAGGCCACCAGAAACAGTTCTTTAAAGTAGAACAGCGACTTGGCCAGCTCGGACGCCTTCTTGTGTCCTGCCAGCAGGATACCTATGATCAGCGCGCCAAGATCCGGTTTCAGCCCCACAGATTCAAACAGCCAGGCGCCGACCACCAAAGCCATCACCAGGCCGAAGAGTACCAGGAGTTCACCGTGGCCGACCTTATCAAAGGCTCTGTATATCAAGGGTTTGGCTAAAGGTAATAACAGGAGTGCCAGCGCCCATATCGAGGGAAACTCCCCCTTGGAAATGGTCAGGAACAATACCGCAAAGATATCCTGCATGATCAGAATACCTATGGCGACCCGGCCGTAGAGGGATTGCATATCGCCCTTGTCTTCCAATACCTTGACCGCAAATACAGTACTGGAAAAGCTCAGGGCAAAGGCCAGCAGAGTCAGCTGTTCCACCGTGAGATTGGTCAATTGCACCAGGCCAACCAGCCCCAGCAGTTTGAGAATGGGGACAAAGATCACCATGGATAACATCAGGTGCAGGCTGGAGCCGGCCCAGACTTCGGCCTTGAACAGGCTGCGGATATCCAGCTTGAGGCCTATGGCAAACAGCAGCAGGGTAACCCCTAAGTTAGCCAATTCGTTAAGCATTGGCAGGCTGTCATTGTCTACCCCTAAGGTATAGAGTACAAAGCCGGCGGCCAGATAGCCGATAAGCGGTGGTAAATTGATGCGGTTGACCAGCATGCCGCAGGCCAAGGTAATAACAAGAATTGCTGGTTCCATTTTTATTCTTTTAGGAAAAATGATGGCTATTAGAAGGTTATTCTATAAGAAGAGCATTAAATTTAAATAAAAAAGCGAACTTATCTGCTGATAAGTTCGCTTTTCCAGAAATGTCAGTACTAACGCACTAGTTTTTGAGCAAAATGTCCAAGTGGGCGGCAAACTCTTTCGGGCCCATGAAACCTGTCACTCTCAGCTCATTTGTTAGCTGGCCTTGCTCATCGATAAACAGCAGTGTCGGCAGCCCCAGCACATCATAGGCTTCCAGCAGGGCGACATCGGTTTCATCCATGGCGGTCACATCGGCCTGCAGCAGCACCATCTGTTCCATCCGCTGTTTAACCTCGGCATTCTTGAAGGTGATCTGCTCAAACTCCTTACAGGCCACACACCAATCGGCATAGAGATCCAACATTACCGGCTTGCCGGCGGCCTTGGCATCTGCCAGTTCGGTCTTGAAATCCTCAAGTGACTTGATGCGCTTGAAGGTATGATGCTCGGTTTGTGGCTGCCCCATGAAGTGGTAGCCCATGGCGCTCATTACCGCCTGGAAGCCATAGGAGAAACTCGACAGCAACAGCAGGGTCAGGATCACGCTGCGCATTGTCTGTTTCCAGTTGAACTGGCTCAGCTTGTTCTGGTGCATCAGGTAGCCAACAAAGACGATGGCCCACACAGACCACATGAGATCCGACACCAATCCAGGCCAGATACGGCCCAGCATTATGATGGACACGGCCACCAGCAGGAAGCCGAACACATGCTTGATTATGTTCATCCAGGTGCCGGCGCGCGGCAGCAACTTACCGCCCGAGGTGCCTATCAGCAGCAGCGGCAGACCCATGCCCATGCTGAGAATATAGAGGGTCAAAAAGCCCTGTAGCAGATCGCCGGTTTGTGCCACGTACACGAGTACCGCCGATAGCGGCGCCGTGGTACAGGGCGAGGCCACCAGGCCCGAAAGCACACCCATGACGAACACGCCCAGCAGATTGCCACCCTTTTGCTTATTGGAGAGGCTGTTCATCTTCTGTTGCCAACTGGCGGGCAGGCGCAGCTCATAGAGGCCAAACATAGACAGACTGAGTACCACAAACAGTATGGCTATGGTGATAAGCACAGCCGGGTGTTGCAGCGCCGCCTGATACTTGAGACCGGCCGAAGCCACCACCAGCCCCAGCAGCGAATAGGTAATTGCCATCCCCTGCACATAAGCCATCGACAGGGTAAAGGCCTTGCCGGTGGAGACTTTCTGCCCCTGGCCGACAATGATCCCCGACAGAATGGGATACATGGGGAACACACAAGGGGTCAGCGCCAGACCTATCCCCAACACGAAGAAGGTCAGATAGTTGAGGAGGGTGCTGTCGCCGGAGAGCAGCTTGTCCAGCAGGTTATCCTGTTGGGTTACCGCCTGGCCCTTGGGAGCCGGCGCTTTTGCATCGGCACTCTTGTCGGTATCGGGCAGTATGCCATCATTGGCCGCTACAGGTTTAAGCAGGGCGTCTCTGGTGGTCGGCGGGAAGCAGAGTTTGCCCTCGGCGCAGCCCATAAAGGTGACGGATAACTTGGCGGCTTCCCCTGCCTCTTTAATGGCAACTGGAATTTCGATAAAGGAGTAGTACACCTGCTGCTCACCGAAATACTCATCCGTGTGGCCCTTGCCCTGGGGCAGGGCTATCTCGCCCAGTTCACCGCCATCTATGCTGAACTTGAGTTTGTCGCGGTACATGTAATAGCCGTCGGCTATCACCCAACTGAGCTTGACCTTATTGCCTTGCTGACTAAAGTCGAAGGCAAAGGCCTGATCCACAGGCATCAGCTCAGGTTCACTCTTGAGAAAATCGAATTGCTTGTTACCAAAGATCCCATCGGCCTGAACCAGCGGGCTGAGAAGCAACAGGCTGCCTAGCAGCAGGGTAAGTATTTTCTTCATAGCTTAGTGTTGTCTTTTATCCAATCCAGATAGGCGGGCAGCCCATGACTGATGGGCACAGCAATAATTTCAGGTACTTCATAGGGATGCAGTTCGAGTAGTCTCTGCTCCAGCCTGGGGTAGGCGCTGGCCAGACATTTGAGCTGCAGACTGACTTCAGTCTCCTGGCAGAGTTCGTCCTGCCAGACATAAAATGAATCCACAGTCTGACTCACCTGAGCACAGGCCACCAGCGACTCGCGCACCAAGGTTGCCGCCAGGCTCTTGGCACTGTCTGTATCCGGGCAACTGCAAAAAACCAGCAGCGCTTGTTGAGATTTTATGTCCATAATGAGCGGGTTAAATTAAACCTGACTTAAGCCAAGGGGATTAAAATCGAGCGTCTACTTTACGTGTTTTGCCGCAGGCTTGCATTAAGGCTTTGCTGAAACAGTGAGCTTAAGCGCCAAACCCGTTGCAGGCTGCGGACTTGAAATCAGACCGGGTTATCCCCATTTAGTTTTCAACTACTGCAAAAAATGAGGCCTACATGCCATTTCTGATAATGTTGATCATCTTTGTGCTGATCCCTGTCGTCGAACTCTCGGTACTTATCCGGGTCGGCGAAGTCCTGGGCAGCTGGAACACAGTGGCATTGGTGATCCTCACCGCGGTGGTCGGTGTTTCTCTGGTTCGCAGCCAGGGCGTGAGTACCTTGATGTCGGTACAGAAAAAGTTGGCCGTTGGTGAAGCGCCGGGGCAAGAGATAGTCGAGGGCATGATGCTGGCTATGGCCGGTATTCTGCTGCTTATACCGGGGTTTGTTACCGACCTTATCGGCCTTATTCTGCTGACCCCTATCACTAGGGCACCGCTGGCACGTTATTTCTATCAGCGGATGCAGCTCAAGGTGGTTACCGGCGCCCAGTTCAGAGCCGGTGCCAACCCCTTTGAACCACCTCATCAAAGAGGTCAGGGTGGGGATGTATTTGAAGGTGAATTTGAGCGCAAGGCCGACCCTTCCGATAAGCGTCCCGAGAGCCATCAGCTGGAAGAAGAGAGCCATCAGCTGGAAGAAGAGAGCCATCAGCCGGGTGGAGAGAGCCCTCGGCGAAGTGAAAACAGCCATCAGCGAAGTGAAAAAGGCCATCAGCCGCAGGATACGGAAGATAAAACAGACCAAGATGATAGTCGGCCCGGTAGCGCAGGTGATCGGCACAAACACTGATAAAAAAGACCTTCCGCTCGGAAGGTCTTTTTTATTCACTCTTCATAACTTGCAGCGCTGACTGGAAAACATTTATCACTCATTTATCGCTATGCCAGTGGCTATCGCGGCACTTGAATGAGTGCGCCGTAGCAGTGGCCGCGGCGTCAGTTTAAGGATGCTGTCGCGGCAACTACTGCCGTGCATACTCTCAGCTTTCTGGAGTTGCCAAGTGCTTATCCCTCATTGGGGCAGGGGGATTTGATTTTTTGCGGTTCGCTGATATTGCTGGCCAGATAATAGCTGGCAATACCCATGAGTATGTTGGTTACCGGCAGCGCCAGCATTAGGCCTTTTACCCCACCGAGGAAGGCGCCCAGCGCCGCCAGTGGTAGCATCAGCAGGAACAGGCGGCACAGATTCAGTACCAGCGAGGCCATGGGCCTGTGGTAGGCGTTGAGCGAGGTGGCCACTATGATCACCACGCCAAGAGGGCCGTAAGCGGCGGGCAACACCAGAATATAGAAGCTGAGCCATTCCAGCACTTGCGGATCGGTAGTGAACAGGGCGGCAATCTGCGGCGCCAGCAGCGCCAACGGAATATACAGCAGGGTCTGGAACAGGAGCACAAACTTCAGCGCCAGCAGCAATGCCTCGCGGGCGCGCTCCTTCTGACCAGCGCCCAGATTCTGGGCGATAAAGGGCACCAGGCTGGAAGACAGCCCCATCACCACAATCAGCAGCACAGACTCCAGCCGGGTACCGGCACCGAAGGCGGCCACCGCGGCGTGATCTATCCTGGCCAGCATCGCCATCATCACGGCATTGGCCAGGGGGTTGATCATATTCATCAGCGCCGCCGGTTGGGCGATATGGGCCAGCTGTTTCCAGTTATCGACAAAGCGACTTAAACACCAGCCCGCGGCCACCAACATATGGCGTTTGGCCACCAACAGATAACTGGACAGCGACAGTGCCATTAACCAGGAGATCAGGGTCGCCACGGCGGCGCCTTGAATTTCCAGCCTGGGAAAGGGGCCGATACCAAAGATAAGCAGCGGATCGAGGATCAGGTTAATCAGCGCCGCCAGCGACAAAATCGCCGCCGGGGAACGGGTATCGCCGGTGGCCCTCAGGCCCTGATTACCCACCATCAACAGCACCAATAGCGGCGCCCCCAGATACCAGAGGTTCATATAGTCATGCACCAGCGGCAGTATGTCGTCTTTGGCGCCGAGCAGGGAAAACAGCGGCTCGATAAACAAACTGCCCAGCAAGGAAAGCCCGGCAGTCAAAATAAAGGTCAGCAGCAGGGCATCATGCAGAAACACCTTGGCTTTGGGGGCGTGCCCGGCGCCTATCAGGCGGCCAAGATTAGTGGACACACCGGCGCCTATGCCGATGGCAATACTGGATACCACCAGGGTCACAGGGAAGGTGAAGCTGATCGCCGCCAGCGCCTCTGTGCCCAGCTTACTGATGAAGTAGGTGTCTACCAGATTGAAGCCCAGCACGGTGAGGATCCCTAACATGTTGGGAATACTCATATTAAGCAGTACACGACCTATCGGCTGACTGAGCAGCCCGTGTCTGTCTCTCATGGCCCGTATCTGCCTCTTGTGAAATGGATGAAGGAAATCGTGCGGAAGCGCGATTCTAACAGGATTGCCCCGGCTTTAAAAAACGAGGGTCAAAAATTTTCAAAAAATTTTGAGCTGTCCCCTTGGAAGTGCCAAATACGGCCCCCATATAAGCCAACATCAAGCGGCTAAAGCCAATTGGCTTGGTCGCCTTTTACATCAACCATGAACCGCCTCATATTGGGCAAAAATCATTAGGAGAATCCATCGATGAATATTCGTCCATTACATGACCGCGTGATCGTCAAACGCCTGGAAGTTGAAAGCACTTCGGCCGGTGGCATCGTACTGACCGGCAGCGCAGCCGAAAAGTCTACCCGTGGTGAAGTACTGGCTGTTGGCAATGGCCGCATCCTCGAAAACGGTGACATTAAGCCATTGGACGTGAAGGTAGGTGACGTAGTGATCTTCAACGAAGGTTACGGTGTCAAGAAAGAGAAGATTGACGGTGAAGAAGTCCTGATCCTGTCAGAAGCTGACCTGATGGCCGTAGTGGAATAAACCACTCACAACCATTAAAGACCTTCCAAAGTAATCGAAAAATTTAAGGATAATCAACATGGCAGCTAAAGAAGTAAAATTTGGCAATGACGCTCGCGTAAAAATGCTGGCGGGCGTGAATGTTCTGGCTAACGCAGTTAAAGTCACTCTGGGCCCTAAAGGCCGTAACGTCGTTCTGGACAAGAGCTTCGGCGCACCACTGATCACCAAAGACGGTGTTTCAGTTGCCAAAGAGATCGAACTGGAAGACAAGTTTGAAAACATGGGCGCGCAAATGGTTAAGGAAGTTGCTTCCAAGGCCAACGACGCTGCCGGTGACGGTACCACTACCGCCACAGTACTGGCTCAGGCTATCGTGACCGAAGGTCTGAAGGCCGTTGCCGCCGGTATGAACCCAATGGATCTGAAGCGCGGTATCGACAAGGCTGTAATCGCCGCCGTTGCCGAGCTGAAAGCCCTGTCTCAGGACTGCTCCGACTCCAAGTCTATCGCTCAGGTAGGTACCATCTCTGCCAACTCTGATGAGTCTATCGGTGAAATCATCGCCACCGCGATGGAAAAAGTGGGCAAAGAAGGCGTGATCACAGTTGAAGAAGGTCAGGCGCTGGAAAACGAACTGGACGTAGTTGAAGGTATGCAGTTCGACCGCGGTTACCTGTCTCCTTACTTCATCAACAAGGCTGAAACCGGCTCTGTTGAACTGGACAACCCATTCATCCTGCTGGTTGACAAGAAGATCTCCAACATCCGTGAGCTGCTGCCTATCCTCGAAGGCCTGGCCAAGACGGGCAAGCCACTGTTGATCGTTGCCGAAGACGTTGAAGGCGAAGCCCTGGCGACTCTGGTAGTGAACAACATGCGCGGTATCGTTAAAGTGGCTGCCGTTAAGGCGCCTGGTTTCGGTGACCGTCGCAAGGCCATGCTGCAGGATATCGCTATCCTGACCGGTGGTACTGTTATCGCCGAAGAGATTGGCCTGGAGTTGGAAAAAGCCACTCTGGAAGACCTGGGTACCGCCAAGCGCGTGGTTATCACCAAAGACAACACCACCATCATCGATGGCAGCGGTGAAGAGTCGCAAATTCAAGCCCGTGTTGCCCAGATCAAGCAGCAGGTTGAAGAATCGACTTCCGATTACGACAAAGAAAAACTGCAAGAGCGTATGGCCAAGCTGGCCGGCGGTGTTGCGGTAATCAAAGTCGGTGCCGCTACCGAAGTGGAAATGAAAGAGAAGAAAGCCCGCGTTGAAGATGCGCTGCACGCTACCCGCGCCGCCGTTGAAGAAGGTGTGGTTCCTGGGGGCGGTGTTGCCCTGGTTCGCGTTGCCTCCAAGATTGGTGAGCTGGACGTGAGCAACGAAGATCAGAAGCACGGTGTGGTTATCGCCCTGCGCGCCATGGAAGCCCCACTGCGCCAGATCGCTACCAACGCAGGTGAAGAAGCCTCTGTTGTCGCCAACAACGTCAAGAACGGCAGCGGTAACTATGGTTATAACGCCGGTAACGACACTTACGGCGACATGCTGGAAATGGGTATCCTGGATCCAACCAAGGTTACCCGCTCTGCGCTGCAGTTTGCGGCCTCTGTAGCCGGTCTGATGATCACCACCGAAGCCATGGTAGCCGAGCTGCCAAAGGAAGAGGCTGCGCCTGATATGGGCGGTATGGGTGGTATGGGCGGAATGGGCGGCATGATGTGATCCTAGCGGGTTAAAATCGTCTATAGCGGCGTTATCTTGACACTCGTTTAGTTCACTAAACGTCGCGGCAAGATGCCTGGCTCTAAAACGATTTTTCCTGCGCTAGACGTAATGTCGGTCTTAAGCTCAGAAGCTTAGAACTTAAAAATAAAAGCCCCGATACTTAACCGTATCGGGGCTTTTGTTTATTCCGAGAAAGGAAAAGGCCCGCGCATCGAACACGGGCCTTTTCCATTTCAGCGGTTTCTGCCGAGGGCGGGGGAGTGGTTTGGGTTTGGAATGGCTTCCGGCTGATTGTGCCACTCATTGCCTGCCGCAGGCCTTATGCATATGCACCTCAGTGACACGCTGTGAATACGTCCTTGTAAGCTCGGCGCCAACATCCATGTTAGCGACGGTCACTGATGCGCATATGCCGGGTGATTTGGTGCAGTCTGCGGGTGAAGTGTTGTGGCTGTCCTCACTCTTTCATGAAAATCAAATTCTCTTTATGCTGCACTGCTCCAACAATATTTCCGGCTTATATCCTACAGTGTTAAAGTCCGCTTTAACAGAAACCGCTCCGGGTGCTGGGGAAGTTGATATCACAACCCATCTTTTATTTTCTCCAATTAAGATAAGTCCGCATTCAGCAATTATGTCATCTTCTTCATTTATTAGAATATCAAGCGATGAAATATCTATCGGCTCAATAGCCACATATGTAATTAACTCTTTATTACTTTCAACTGGCTTCAAGTCCATTCTTAAATACCCATATTCTTTCCATCCTGTAGAACTCGCAACATCTGATGAAAAACTGAGAGTTTTATCAAAACCTTCAAAATAAAGGTTAAATATCCAAGCACAAGATAAGTTCTGTGATGTTGGGACACCATACCCAATCACTCTATTGTTCAAAAGAATGTGTTTTATAATGTTCAGTGAAACATCACCAGTACTAAACTTTAAGTATTTCATTGTTTATTCTGCTCTTTTGATGGGTAATGCAATGTCTCATGAGGTTTGTCGCCATTAGCAGGAATGTCAATACTTGAGCCACTTCTTCTATTTTCTGGCCTTCCAAAGATTTCATTTTCACCGATCTGACTGCCTGGAGGTGCCGAATCTCCTGGCCCAGCAGGACGAGTCCCACCAGAGGGCTGCAGGCTTGTCGCCCTCTTACTAATAGATAGGTCCCTGTAGACTCCACACAGCAAAAGTGTTGTGGGTGTCCTGACTTTTGCTTGCTTACTCTCCTTCGAGTCTGATTATTTGCTAACCGTGAAACGTGTGTGAAGTAACTTGTAAAAATATCTTAATGGATGATACGAACACAATAACAATAGAAGCACTGTGGGTATCATGACCCTTCTCATTAATGGCAAAAACACCTTCTATTTCAAACAGTAACGATTCAACCCAACCACAGCGAGGGTCATAATTCTTGCTCTAACAAGCATCTTGGCCAGGCGTTGTTGCCTAAATAAGCGGAACCTTTTTCGCTTTCCATGATCTGATCTTGCATAACAGGTCTTCGGTCAGTTTCATGGGTAAGTCAGAACGCAATATCACCAACTGGAAGCAATACAATCAGGCATTAGTCAACCGTGGTTCGGTTACCTTCTGGCTGGACGAGGCAGCGGTTAACGCTTGGCATTGCACAAAGCATCACGGCGGTCGTGGCCGTGGCTTTCAATTCAGCGACACCGCCATCGAAACCGCCTTGATGCTCAAAGGGATTTTTAAGCTGTCATTACGTGCGACCGAAGGGTTCATCAACTCCCTATTTCAGCTGATGAAAATACCGTTAATTGCTCCAGACTACAGCTGTATCAGTAAACGCGCCAAGACGGTGAACGTCAAGTACCGCAATCCCTCAAGAGGTGCGGTAGCGCATGTTGTCGTCGATGCCACAGGCCTCAAAGTGTATGGCGAAGGTGAATGGAAAATGCGTAAGCATGGCAAAGAAAAACGTCGAGTTTGGCGCAAGCTTCATTTGGCTATCGATGCCGCTACACATGAAATTATCGGTGCGCAAACAAGCCTTGAAACTGTAGCAGATAATGAAGTA
>NZ_JBKORF010000074.1:0-2352 GCF_047314685.1 Shewanella sp. BJSY2023SW001 | reverse complement strand
GGTTCTGGGCAAGCAAGGTACGGGCGCGATTGTCAGCCTGGTTGAGAGAAAAAGTAAGCTGTACCTGATACGCAAAGTGCCAGCGAAAAGCGCAGCCGATGTGGCCCGGGCAATGGTTGGCATGCTGTGGAAATATCGAAGTTATGTTCGAACTATCACTGCGGACAACGGCAGCGAGTTCTGTGACCACGAACAGGTCGCAGAAAAGCTTAAAACGGATGTCTACTTCGCTAACCCTTATTCGTCCTGGGAACGCGGACTGAATGAAAACTTCAACGGTTTGCTGCGGCAATACATACGGAAAGGCACCGATTTGCGGACGGTAACAGATAGGCAAATTAGTGAGATTGAACGGGCATTAAATGCCAGACCGAGAAAGTGCCTCGGCTTCAGGCAACCTATTGCGGTATTCAATGAATTACGCAAGGCAGCCTAATTTAGCGAGTGGTGCACTTCGGAGTTGAATTCGCGCTTCATTCTTTTTAATATATATGTTAGGTTAAGCTCACCCAAGTACACAACAAATAGGTAGTAATCTTGAATAATCCGACTAATATTCGTGCATTGTTTGAATCATTAGCAAATCTTTCAGTGCCATTAGAAAGAGTTTTTCATATTGCAATTACTGAAATAAAGAATGATGACAGCATTTCAGAGAAGTATAAAGAAGAGCTTTTGAACGCTACAAAATCTCTATTATTTAATAGTTTAGAACTTCATGATTATGTAGGTAAAAAAGATGTAAGCTTTAACATAATGAGTGGCGGAGAATCTGAATACAATAAGATTAGAGAAATATACAAAACCGCATTCCCAAGTGAAAAAGATGAGGGCATAAATTTACATCAACACATCGAAAGACTTAGTTCAAAGTAATGCAATAACATTTAGCTAAGTCATCGATAAATTTATTTTTTATTTAAACAATTCTCTAAACATACGATTAGGATTCTTTAAAAAAGCTTGTGTTATTTGATAGGCATCTGTTTCTTCATAGTTTATGAGATTAAATCCATCTTCAGATACTCGATAAATAGTAGAATTGGGATAAGAGAGAAGAATTGGGGAATGTGTGGCTATGATAAACTGTGAATTTTTTTGAATCAGCTGATTAATGGTTGCCATGAATGTCATCTGTCTAGTTGGTGACAGTGAAGCTTCAGGTTCGTCTAAAATAAACAAGCTGTTACCTGAAAACCTGTTAAGCACTAAACTCAAGAAAGACTCCCCATGAGACTGTTCATGCAATGACCTTCCTCCATAACTTGGTAACAGTGACTTTAATCCATACATGTTCAATTCATCTATATTGGAAGCGACGTTATAAAAGCTTTCTGCTCTGTAAAAAAATCCATCTTGTGGTTTTTGCAAATTAAAGCAAAGTCTAAGATATTGATATAGTTCCGAATGAGTTTGGCGCGTCGAAAATTGGAAATTTTTAGTTCCACCTTCACTATTGAATCCTAATGCTATAGCTAAAGCCTCAATCATTGTTGATTTCCCACTTCCATTTTCTCCAACGAGAAAAGTTAAATTAGAAGTAAATGTCAACTTATGAAGCTTTGAAATTGATGCAATATTAAATGGGTATAGATCCCAATTGTTAATTTTTTCACGCTTCAATTCCACACTTTTCAAAAACATCTAAGACCCTCTGTTAATTATAAAACCATAAAAATTATCTTTCTATTCCAATCAAAAACACTTATGTTCACACTAATTTAAAAACAATCTTCCTTATTAAAATTTGCAGTAGATGAGTATAGCTCACTCCTCTACTGCAAATAACTAAATCTATTTACTTATTATCACTTTCAGGATCTTTTTTAGGCATTTCTTGATCTTCTTTTTTATTATTTTCTCTTTCTATTCCATGATTATCATGAACATCAGGCAAATATCCGTCAGCATAGTCATCTATGGTTTCTTGTCTTCTTGTTCGTTTTTCTTCAAGAATTTCTTCAGCGGATTTATCTTCATCAGGTGTATCTTGCTCTTCAGATTTTTCCTTCGCTGTCAATATAATCGAAACGACAGCCATTACGGGGTTGTTAGCTCCAGCAATTTTCGCAACACCAGCGATTGCGTCATGCTTAGTTATATTTGGAGTTTTAACCTTCCCACCGCTTTGGTGTGTCATTCCAGCCGTAGCAATTATACCAACAACAATAGGTACAGCCACAACAGCAAATTCCCCATCCGGATCTACATACTTATACGGATTATTGTTGGCATACGCATACCGATTAAACGAATGCACATCCCTGAACCCAACCGGATCATCCGCATAGAACCGCCCAATCAGCGGATCATAGTATCGTGCCTGCATATAGGTCAGGTTCAAGTCCTCAT
>NZ_JBKORF010000073.1:0-17025 GCF_047314685.1 Shewanella sp. BJSY2023SW001 | reverse complement strand
CCGGTAAACAGGCTGATACCCATGCCGTAATGACCAAAGTCCAGGTGCCCCAGATAACTGAAGCCGAAATATACCGCCAAAATAGCGATGGATACCGCGGCGAAGAACTCCAGCACGGCGGAGCTGAGAAACGCCATTCTGAGCACTGCCATGGTACGCTCACGAAAATCTTCCGAGGCCTTGCCTATGGCGCGCTGCTCCGCTTCGGCGCGATAGAAAAGCTTGAGTGTCGGCAAGGCCTTGAGGCGATCCATAAAGTGGCCGCTCAATTGCTGCAGCGCACCGAAATGCTTGCGGTTGGCATCGGCGGCACCCATGCCGACCAAGACCATAAACAGTGGAATAAGGGGAGCGGTGCCGAGCAAAATCAGGCCACCGGCCCAGTTGATGGGGAACACACATACCAAGATGATCAGCGGAATAAAGGCCGCCAGGCTCATCTGCGGCAGGTAACGGCCATAGAAATCCTGCAAATCTTCTATCTGTTCCAGCACTATACTGGCCCAGCTGCCGACAGGCTTGCCATTGACAAAGGCCGGCCCCAGGCGTTCAAGTTTATTGAGCACGGCGGCGCGCATCTGCTCTCTGAGGCGTCTGCCTGCCTCGAAGCTGACCCGCTCTCTGAGCCAAGCGATAACTGCTCGCAGCAACACCAGAGTCGCAAAGGCCAACATATGCGGAATAAATGCTTGCCTATCAAGCTCGTCGATGATCAGCCCCTGCAGCACAGTGGCCAGCACCCAGGCCTGGCCCACCAGCGCCAAGCCGTTGAGCACGCCCAACAACACAGAGAGTTTAAGGAAGGGGCCACAGGCAGATTGTTGCGCTTTGAGCCAGCGACCGAGTTGTTTCTCTAAGGATTTGTCCATGGGATCCTACTGCAAAATCAGCTAATGACGCTGTTGCTGCCAAAGCAGCAAGGTAATAGCTTGACCTAAGGCGAATCGTTCGGTAGGCAAGCAGTATCGCAGGCATTGCCAAGGGAAGAAACCCGTTGCCCAGGAACTGTTACCGGACTCACAAAATTTGCGCCAGATCAAAAAAACGCACCATAAGCCAAGCAGCTTAACCCCAGGTTAACGCCCTCCCCACAATCTACTTAATGCTAGATCTACTAACGTTAGAGGTTCGCTTCGATGGCGCAGCTACCGCTGTGAGCACACAGTGCATACTCACGGCTAATCCCCGCTCAATCGAGACGACTGACCAGAGATGGAGTGCCCTCAGTGGCTGTGACCAAAACGCACCAGCACATGCCACAGCAACTTGAGCTGCTGCTTGAGCTCGGTTTCATTGCCAAGCATGCGCCACTGCTGCGGATCTTTATGCAGTGCCAGCGCCGCTTCCCCTATCAGACGGGCATCGAGCAGACCATCCGGTGCCACCAAGGCGGCGAGCTTGGGCATGGCGGCGCCGCGAAAGTCCGGCGGCACCTCATCAACCGGCATTTGATAACCCTGATGCCAACACAGCTGCAGTCGGTACTTGTCACACAAGCGCTGCATCAGAATCTCCATCTCTGTGCCTTTGAATGCCGGATCGGCCACCAAATGAGTCAAGTCTTCAGCTATCACCAGCTCACCGTGGCACTGAGCCTCAATGTAATGATCCAGGTCACCGCTCATGGGGCGCTCAAACCTGGCTGCCACCCCCAAAGGCAAGGCATTAACCAGATAATCGACCAAGGCCGCCGGGCGCAACTGACCTACGCCCAATGCCGAACTACGTTCAAAGCACTCGTTGAACAGTGCGGCAAAAATATCTTCAAAGCAGGCCGCAGTGCCTTTTTCCCTGGGCTCACGGCAGGAGTCCAGATAACTGAATGTGCAGCGATGCAGCAACGCAGGAGATGACAACAGATAACAACTGCCGAAACGGGCCGAGGGGCCGTTTTGATGCATGCCCAGATCCAGGGCGCCGTATTTGGGGCGCCCTCTGGCGCCGCGATAACAGTCACCGAACAGCTGGTTTTCCCAATGATCTCGCGGACCACCGACCTGAGGCGAGAGTTTGCCGTTGGATACCCGGGTTTCAAACTGGGTCTTGTAAATACCATCGGCCAGCATACCGGCCAACACAGGCCAGCCGCGGGAGTCGATTCTGTCCGGGTGGAAATGAAAGGCGATACGGCCATGTTGAGCCAGCATATTCAGCCCGAGAGAGAGCCGTGCCGTGTCGATGGCGGACATCGACTGCACATTCTTGATCACGCTCAGGGCATGCTCCCTGCGATGCAGGGCCTGCGCCTGTATATGCTCTAATGCCCCCATACACCTCACCGAGTCGAGGCCTGAATTTGGCTCTTGCTTTTCCAAGATAGGTTAAGCGGCTGCTTTGCAACAGTTAAAGTTAAGACAAGCGTAAAATAAAAGGGTTCAAGTTGGCTGCAATTAGCACTTTAGCCGCAAATGCTGTAAGCTTGCCGCCTTCGCCGCAACGCTGTGCATTGCGGCTCCCATATCTCAGCTCCGCGCTGTCAATTGAGAAGATTGCATGAGTTTTGCCTCCCTGGGCCTGTCGGCCCCGATTTTGAACGCTGTCGCCGAACAAGGTTACTCCACTCCATCCCCCATTCAAGCCCAGGCCATTCCCGCAGTATTGCAGGGACGGGATGTGATGGCTGCCGCCCAGACAGGGACAGGCAAAACCGCCGGCTTTACCTTGCCTTTGCTGGAGCGTCTCAATGGTGGTATTCGTCCGCGGGGCAACCATATCCGCGCTTTGGTGCTGACCCCCACCCGTGAGCTGGCCGCTCAGGTGGCCGAAAGCGTCAGTCTCTATGGCAAACATCTGGATCTGCGCAGCTCTGTGGTCTTTGGCGGTGTTTCCATTAACCCACAGATGCAGACCTTGAGGAAAGGGGTCGATATCCTGGTGGCCACACCGGGACGCCTGTTGGATCTGTACCAACAAAATGCCGTCAAGTTCGGCCAGCTGGAAGTGCTGGTGCTGGACGAAGCCGACCGCATGCTGGATATGGGCTTTATTCACGACATCAAAAAAATTCTGGCTTTGCTGCCGGCCAAGCGGCAAAACCTGATGTTCAGTGCCACTTTCTCTGACGACATTCGCCGCCTGGCCAAGGGCTTGGTGCACGATCCCGCCGAGATTTCCGTGGCGCCGGCCAACAGCACCGCCGAGCGGGTGAGCCAGAAGTTGCACCCGGTAGACAAGTCAAAGAAATCGGCGCTGCTGACCTCGCTTATCAAAGAGTACAAGTGGCAACAGGTACTGGTGTTTACCCGCACCAAACACGGCGCCAACCGTCTGGCCAAGCACCTGGATGGCAAAGGAATTGGCGCGGCGGCCATCCACGGCAACAAGAGCCAGGGTGCCAGAACCAAGGCACTGGCCGATTTCAAGAGTGGCAAGGTCAAGGTGTTGGTTGCCACAGATATTGCCGCCCGCGGCCTGGATATAGATCAGTTGCCGCAAGTGGTTAACTTCGATCTGCCCAATGTGGCCGAAGACTATGTGCACCGCATAGGCCGTACCGGCCGCGCCGGTGCCAGTGGTCAGGCAGTGTCTCTGGTAAGTGCGGAAGAATTCAAGCAGCTCAAAGACATAGAGCAGCTGATCGGCAAGACTATCGAGCGTGAAATCGTCAATGGCTTCGAACCTCAGGAAGCCTTGCCGGAATCGCGGCTCAACCCGAACAAGATAGGCCCGAAAAAGCCCAAGAAGCCGAAAAAGCCCAAAGAGGGGCATCAGGATGGCCAGCGTAGCAGCAACCTGGATAAAAGTAGTGGCAGCAAGCCGGCCAATGCTGAAAACCGCCATCGTCGTCCGGCTCAGGGCGCCAAGACCGAAGGTTCAAGTGCCAGACGCAAGCCCGCGAACGCCAAGCCTCAGGGCGGTCGCTCCCAAGAGAGTAAGCCGCAAGGCGCCGGCAAGGGCAATAGCGGCTCAGACCAGCAGCGCAACAACCAGGCACAGCAACGCGACTCACAAGCGCGCGGCTCCCGGCAAAGAAATGAGCGCTAAGCTCAATCAAGCCTGAGATTGAAAGCCCACCCGAGTGGGCTTTTTCAATGCCGCAAGATTAGTCTGCCTAAAAACCATCCCCGCCTGTTACAATACCCCTTTACCATTTTTGCTCCATTTGCGAGCCCATAGGACACAGCTTGAGTGATTTACCCTTTTCCAGCCTGCCGTTGAAACCCGCCCTGCTGGCCACCCTGAACGATCTTGGTTTCACCGCCATGACCCAGGTTCAAGCCGCCAGCCTGCCGGCCATTATTGAGGGCCGCGATGTACTGGCTCAGGCGAAAACCGGCTCGGGCAAAACGGCGGCCTTCGGTCTTGGGCTGTTGAATCGACTCAATGTGAAACGTTTTCGGGTGCAGTCCCTGGTGCTCTGCCCCACCCGGGAACTGGCCGATCAGGTGGCCAAGGAACTGCGCCGTTTTGCCCGCGGCATTCACAACATCAAGATCCTGACCCTGTGTGGCGGTGTGCCTGTGGGGCCACAGATAGGCTCGCTGGAACATGGCGCGCACATTATAGTTGGCACACCGGGGCGGGTACTGGACCACCTGCAGAAGGGGCGTCTGGATCTGGGCGAATTGCAGCAACTTGTGTTGGATGAAGCCGACCGTATGCTGGAGATGGGCTTTGCCGATGCACTGGAGCAGATAAGCGCCTATATGCCGGACAAGCGCCAAAGTTTGCTGTTCAGCGCCACCTTCCCGGAACCGATTGCCGAATTGGCCCGCGCCATGATGGATAAGCCGCTCAGCATCAAGTTGGAGCAGCAACATGATCAACTCAGCATAGCGCAGCAGTTTATCGAAGTGACAGACACCGCCTCCAGGCTGCAAGCGGTGGAAGCATTGCTACTGGCCCACAGGCCTGAGAGTGCCGTGATATTTTGCAATACCAAAAGAGAAACCCAGGAGCTGGCCGACAACCTGGAGCAGCAGGGCTTCAGCGTGCGAGCACTCCATGGCGATCTGGATCAGCGTGAGCGCGATCAGGCGCTGGTGCAGTTTGCCCTCAAGAGCGTGGTGGTGTTGGTAGCCACAGATGTTGCCGCCAGGGGCCTGGATATCGAAGCCCTGGATCTGGTGATCAACTATCAACTGGCGTTCGATCCCGAAGTGCATGTGCACAGGGTCGGTCGTACCGGCCGCGCCGGTGCCTCGGGCCAGGCCGTCAGCCTGGTAGGCCCCAAAGATGGCATGCGAATGGCGCTGCTGGAGGATATCTTTGGCCCGCAAACCATGAGTGAACTGCCAAAGCCCGGCAGTTTTTCCTCTGCGCCGATAAGAGCGGCCATGCGCTGCATCCGCATTGAAGGCGGCAAGAAGCATAAGCTGCGCCCGGGGGATATTCTTGGAGCCATCACAGCCGACAACCGCCTGACCGGCGCCGATGTGGGCAAAATACAAATTCAGGATATCTGGTCTTATGTAGCGGTGCGCAGCGAGTGCGCCAATACTGCGGTCAAATTACTGAGCGAACGCAAGCTCAAAGGCAAGTCATTCCGCGCCTGGGCGATGAAACCTTAAACCGAAACCCTCAATACCGCCAAAGGCGGTGGTTTAAGGATGATAAAAATGCCTGCATCAATTGCAGGCATTTTTATGCTTATCCACATAGCTGCCGCCAGCCAAATAGCGTTAGGCAAAAACCATCAGCAAGCCTCTGGCATTTGTCAGCAAGTTGGCCGCGTTCAACCGTATTTTAGCGCGTGGAGGCCAAACTCTGTTCGCTAGTGAGATTCAGGCTCGCAATCCCGGCATTAATATCCCGCGCCAGCTTTTCAAGCCCCTGGGAGAGGCTCTCCACCAGCGCCGGGTATCCGTCTGAAGCCAGGGGCACGTCATAATGAAAGTCGGCCTGCAGTACTTGTTCACCGGAAGAGTTACTGATGCGCCAATCGCCCCCAATCAAAGCATCGCCGCTGTATCGTCCGTGAAACTCGTTGAAACCTAAAGTCAGGGTTAATGGCTGCTGCGCTGGTATATTGACCGAGGCCTCACGCGGGCATTCATGGGCCAATAAAGACGCCATCTTGACCTTTATCTGCTCACTGATATCGCCGGCCCACAGATGCTGACGGGCGATAGCCAATTCATGGTTTGAGACCTGATAAACCAAACCATTACCCGCCAGAAAGTCAGCCATTTCCACCCCGGCGAGGCGCCATTGGCACTGGCGTAGAGGGGGTGTTGCTCTCGCTTCAGAAGTTGCCTGCGGCGCTTTACCCAAGAAGTAAGTGGTTACCTGGGGTTGGCTGGAGCAGCCGGCCAATACCAGCAGTAGAGAAAACAGGATAATTCGCATATCAATCGGCCTTTTTCGGTGTCGGATCGGCGGCAGTATCTGCCCCCATGATCAAGAGGTTGGGTTTTTCATTCAGTTGCCGTGACAAGGGCTGCAACTCCCGCATCACAGCCTTGAGCTGTTTCAGGCTGGATTGCAATTCGGCGTACATGGCCGAGTCCTGGCCATAATCCTGCGCCATCCCTTGAAATTCCCGCAGCGTGTTTTGCAGTTCACCCGGTAAGGCCTGCATCTCCTGTTGCTTAAGCAACTGCTCCAATTTTTGCCCCACCTTGTCCCATTGCGCCAAAGCGGCACTGGTGTTTTCCAGGGTATGGTTGACCCCCTGGAAAGTGCTCTCCAGTGGTAAGTTATTTAATTTGCTGATCAGTTGCCCCACCTGCTTTTGTATTTCGGCCACTCCGGCACGCTTGGTAGGAAACAGTGGATACTCCATAAAAGTCCCGGCCTGGTATGGCTCGGCATCCGGATACAGATCCAAGTCGATGAACAGCGCACCGGTTAACAGACTCCCTGTCTTGAGGCTCGCTCTCAGGCCCGCCCCCAAGTCTCTTTCTATTTCTGAGCGCAGCTGCTCAAGCCCCGTCGACTCGGCGTTTTCAAATACTCGTGCCAGCTCAATTCTGACCAATACAGGAATGGTGCCATTGCTGAGTCCTGCACCATGGACACCATATTGCTGCAACGTCAGCGGTGCCTTGACCACTTTACCTATGGTAATACCGCGGAATTCGACGCTGGCGCCTTCATGCAGCCCCCGCACCGACTCATCAAACAACATGACATATTCCAAATACTGGCTGTAAAGGCTCTGACTGGCCAGCTCTTGCGAATCATAGAGAGGGAAATTATCCTCACCATCCTCAACCTTTTCCCCGGCCAAACGCCCCTCAGGCAAGCCAAAGCTGACGCCTCCTCTGAGCAATGACTCCAATGAACCCACCTGCAGATCCAGCCCCTTGGCAGACAGCTGCATATTCAGCCCCGAAGCCAGCCAAAATTGGCTGTTGCTGCGCACCAATTCATCATAGGGTTTATTGATAAACAGCTGGTAAAACGCCTGGCGTTTATCGGTATCAAAGCCGGTGCTTTCCACTCTGCCAACTGTGAACCCTTCGTAGAGTACAGGGTCGCCAACGCCAAGCTTGCCCGCCTGACGGCTATTGAGCACTACTCTGATGCCCTGTTCATCGGCCGAGGCCACCGGAGGGTTCTCCAGTACATTGAACTCATAATTGGCAACGGCAGATCTTCCCGGCTCCAACTCTATGTAGGCACCGGACAACAAGGTATCCAGTCCTGTGATCCCCTCTTTGCCTATTCTGGGCTTCACCACCCAGAAGCGGGCGTCTGTGGTCAGCATTCTCTCGGCGTCCGGCGACACTCTTGCCGTCGCAATAATCGCGCTGTAATCATCACTCAATTTAATGCTCTCAATCACACCAACATTGACATTACGTGACTTGAGAAAGGTTTTACCCACCTCAATGCCTTCGGCAGTCTTGAGGTGTAGCTTGATCTCACTGCCGAGTTGATCGAAGTAGTCATAAAGCATCCAGCAACCGATCACCAGTGCAACTATAGGTATCAACCAAACGGCCGACACCTTGGTGGCTGGGGACTCTTCGGCCCGGACATATTCGTCATTTAACATAGATTCACTCATATTATTCATGGGTAGACTTTTTAAGCCCTGACTGACTCCAAAGCACCCTGGAATCAAAACTAATGGCAGACAGCATGGTCAAAATCACCACCATGGCGAAGGAGAGTGCCGCGGGTCCCGGCTTGATGGCCATAAGCTCATCCAACTGAACCAGAGCGGTCAACAAAGCCACCACAAAGATATCTATCATGGACCAGCGGCCAATGAATTCGGTTACCCGGTACAGCGACTGATTGCGACTCTCTTTGCCCTTTACCCGCCCTTTGTCCGCCTGGTGAAACAGATAAGCCAGAGACAGGATCTTGGCGGTAGGGATCACTATGCTGGCCAGAAAAATCACCGAAGCCACAGGATAGGAACCCAGATGCCAAAGCAAGACCACACCGCTGATTATGGTCGAGGCCTCGGTCTGCCCAACGCTGGTGGTATACATGATGGGATAGAAGTTGGCCGGTATATAAAACACCACGGCGGCCAGCAAAAAAGCCCAGGCGGTTTGCATACTTTGCAGCGGAATATAGGGCTGAACCCCGGCGCCGCAGCGGCAGCAGTTTTTACTCGACACCAGATTTAATTGACCGCAGATATGGCAGGAATCATGGTTATGATTCAGATGACTGTCGCCGCTATGAACCTTGGCAATCTCTTCTCTGGGTGACAAGCGATCCCAGATCCACGAGCTGTCGATGACGGAGACAAACTTCACCAATAGCAGGCTGTAGAGGCAAAAAGCCCAGAAAGATGGCCCAAAACCGACATCTGCCAAGGAGATGATCTTCACCATGGCCACCAAGATCCCCACCAGAAACACATCGGCCATCAACCAGGATTCAAACTTGAAAACAAGCTTGCTGCCCACTCGGGCCCAATCTAAAGACACAGCCTTGCCTTGGCTCGCCAGATAACCCAAGCGATAGATGCACATGGCAAAAAGGATATAGATCAGCGGCAAGATCACCACGCACAGTAAGATCACCAGCGCCAATATGCTGTTGCTGGCGTAATGCATGCTGACCAAGGCGCCCCAGAGGCTGACCTTTTGCGACAAGCCCTGGACACTGAAAGACAGAAAGGGAAATCCCAGGCTCAAGGCCAACAGAATAAGGGTCGCCAAACCATAGGCCCAAACCTGCTGAAACGGTGCCTTCAAGGCTGACTGTAAACCGTGATGACAGCGAGGACAGCTCACCTTATTGCCGGGTTTGGGCTCGTTAAAAGCACTCACCAAACCGCACTCTTCACAGGCCTGCAGCTGGGTATTTTGCCCTTGGCGGCCAGCATCTTCCGGCGGGGTATTTAACGGCTTCACAATAACTCCTGTGATTCTCAGTATGACCAGACTCAGCGGTTCACTCAGGAAAAAGCGGGTGCAGGGATAGACTCATCCAAAGCCCCTGCACCTAAGATCAACGCCTTATTGTTGCGACTGGGTTTGCTCCAAGCTCCAGTCGCCCCCGAGCGCCTTATACAGAGTGACGACGGTAGAGGCGGTATTGAGCCTGGCCACCACTTCGGCATCCTGAATGTTGTTTTTGACGTTCTGGGCATTCAACACACTCAAGTGGTTCTCAAGCCCGGCCCGATACAGTGAAGTGGCCTTGGTCACCGCCGTCTCGGCCTGGGCCTCGGCTTTGACTATATGCTTATGATATTCCTGACTATTACCGTAGAGTCTCAGTACAGTTTCCACCTCATTGATGGCATTATTGACCGTCTGTTGGTAACTCATCACGGCAGTCTTGAAGCCACTCTCCTGGATATCAACCATGGCTTGAGTCCGACCGGCATCGAAGATATTCCAGTTGAACCCTGCCGCCAGCGCCCAAGTGGTGGAGCCAGAGGAGAAGAGATCGTCAAAGTGATCTGCCGATATCCCCGGGGCGCCGGTCAGATAAAAGCTGGGGTACTTGGCGGCAATGGCAGCCCCCAACTCCTGGTTCTTGGCGGCAATTTCCCGCTCGGCCAAGGCGATATCCAAACGCCGGGTCAACAATTCAGAAGGCACCCCGGTCGGGATCAACTGCTGCATCTGCGGCAATGCGGCATCAGTCAAACGCGCCTGGGTTTGGTTGATATTCTCCCCAAGCAGCAACGCCAACCGATGCAGATGCGCCTGCTTGGCCGAGTCCAGCATGGGCAGCATCGCCTTGGTCGTCGCCAGCGCCGCCTTGGCATTGGCTACATCCAGGCTGGAGCCATAACCATGGCGCTCCAGCGATTCCACCAGTGCCAGCACCTCTGTCTGCTCCTTGATATTCTTGGCCGCGATCAGCATCCGCTCCTCGGCGCCGCGATATTGCAGATAGTTATCTATGACTTCGGCCGTCATCAGGGTGGTGAGGTTGGCTTTCAGTATTTTTGCCTGCTCAACCCGAATTTCGGCGGCCCGGCTCAGGCTATCTATACGACCAAACAGATCGGCCTCCCAGGCTATCGTCGCCCCGAGAAAGCTGCTATTGGGGTCTCGGTCCATCAGTTTGACGCTGCCGCCACCGAGGGCATCGGGCAAGGCGACGCCGGAAACGGCGCCCCCCATCATGGGATCGTTCTCGCTGATCCGCAGATCCATATACCCACCGCCCAGAGAAACCGAAGGCAACTTCAAAGATGACACTGCTGTTTCGTAGGCCTGGGCCGAACGGATCCGCTCGGCGGCGATTTTCAGGTTGATGTTTTGCTGCTGGGCCGCGGCTACCAAGGCATCCAATTGCGGATCATTGAACTGCCGCCACCACTCTTGATAGTCAAGGGCCTGAGCCGCCACGCCTTGGGTATCGGCATTGAAATACAGCTCACTGACCTTCACGCTCGGCAACTGATAATCAGGTGCCATGCTGCAACCACTGACCAGGGTTACACCGACAATGGCAGCCAAAATATGCTTCTTCATTACTTCACCTCTTTGGCTGTCAATACAGGCTGTGATGGGGCTGCCAACTCAATTTGTTCGGCTTCTCTTTGTTCATCCCTGTGATAAAACAGGCGATAAAGGGCCGGCATTACAAACAGTGACAGCACGGATGCGGCGGTGAGACCGCCAATAATGGTGGCCGCCATCTGATCAAACAGGCGATCGGTAAGCAGAGGGATCATCCCCAGCGCCGTAGTCAACGCCGCCATTGAGATCGCCATGGTTCGATTCAAGGTCGCGGCCTTGATCGCCTCGGCGATGCCCGAACCGTTACGACGCTCAAGCTCTATCTGATCCATCAGGACAATGCCGTTTTTGATGATCATGCCCGAGAGGCAGATCATGCCGACTATCGCCATAAAGCCGAAGGGTTTATCCAGCAACAACAAGCTCCAGACAATGCCTATGGAGGCCAGTGGCAAGGTGATCATGATGATCAAAGGCTGGCGGAAGGCATTGAACATGGCGACCAGAATGATCAGCATCAGCAAGGTGGCCTTGGGGTTTTGTTCCAGCAAGTCATCAATAGAGCGCTGCTCGTCATAGTATTCACCACCCCACTCCATCTTATAACCGGCCGGCAAGGCAATGGCTTCAATCTCGGCGGCAATCTGCTGACGAACATTGGATGCGGTGTCGCCGCTAACTCCGGCCTGAACCGTAATAGCCGGCAGCCGGTTGCGACGCCAGATCATGCTTTCTTCACCCTTGATCTCTATGCTCTCAACCACTTGCCCCATAGGCACGCTGTGAGTGCCCAGTAAAGAGCGCACCGGAATATTCTCAAAATGCTCCAAAGTCGCGTTGGCGCTGCGCAGCTTAATAGGAATAAGGTCATCCCCATGCCTCATGGTGCCCACCTGGCTGCCTTCGGTCACCCGATTGATGGCATTGGCAATATCGGTTCGAGTCACGCCGGCGAGGCGCGCCGCATGCAGGTCCACCATAGGCGTCATCACCTTGCTTTCCTGGCGCCAATCGTCGCGAACATATTTGAGATTGGGGTGTGAGACCATCACAGCCTTTGCCTCATCGGCCAGGCGATGCAGCACCTCGGGATCCGGGCCAATAAAGCGCGCTTCAATCGAATACTTATCCTTGGTCGCCAGCTTGAGATCCCTGAATCTCGGCTCGGCATAGGGGAATTGCGCCTTTAACCAGGCATCACCACGACTGACCAGGGGCTCAATATCCTCATAGTTGCGAGTGTTGATCAGTATCTGACCATAGCTGGAGTCCAGCGGCTCGGGTTCAACTGTCACCGAAAAACGCGGTGCACTCTCGCCGACCGAGCTGGAGATACTTTCCACCTCTGGCTGCTGCAATAACCAGGCTTCGACCTTGCGCATATCGGCAGAGGTCTGCTCTATGCGGCCACCGTTGGGCAACCAGTAATCCAAAAACACTATCGCCCGGTCCGATGACGGCATGAAGTTCACCTTCAGCAGCGGTGCGGCCAACAGGGTGCCGACCAGTAAAGGGACAACATACAGTAAGGTTTTCTTGGGGTTTTCCACTACCCAATCAACTGCATTTTCATACATCAGCCAATAACGAGAAGGGGCTTTCGCCTTGTCTTCATCAACGGCCGTGCCGAGGAAGAACCAGCACATCAGCGGCGTGACTATCATGGCGATTACCCAGGAAAGCAGCAGTGAACTGCACAGCACCTGGACGATGGACAAGGAGAACTCGGCCGAATCGGTTTGTGACAGCAATACCGGCGCCGTACCCATAGCGGCAATCACAGTCGCCGCCAGCAGCGGAACCGCCATCTCCTTGATGCTATCGATAACCGCCTGGGTACGCTCTATCCCTTGTTTAATCTTGGCCTGGAACAGATCCACTATCACAATGGCGTTATCCACCAGCATCCCCAAGGCCAAAATAAAGGAACCCAAGGAGACCCGCTGCAGATCCACATTGGTCAAATTCATATAAACCAGGGTAAAGAGAATTGTCAGCAACAAACTGGCACCGACAATCGAAGCACTGCGCCAGCCCATGAAGATCAGCAGCACAACCACAACTATCACAATACTTTCAATAAGATTACTGATGAAGTTATTGACCGACTTCTGCACCTCTTCCGGCTGATAAGCGATAACCCCGATACCGGCACCCGCAGGCAATTCGGCCTGATAATCTGCCAGCACCTGTTTAAGGGTGTCGCCTATGCTAACCACATTGATACCGTTAACCGGGCTCACAGCCAGAGTAACCGCTTGTTGGCCATTAAAACGGCTCAAAGTAGTGGCAGGATCCTGATAATCCATCGTGATATCGGCGATATCGCCCAAGCGGATCACCGCCGAGTTCAAACCATTGATCCCGGTTTGAATACTGACGTTACGAATATCATCCACAGTTTGGAAACTGCCGCCCTGCTCTACCCGCAGGTTTTCAATCCCGAGATCAAAGTCACCGGCGGTCACTGGCATATTCTGGCTCTGCAACTGATCGATCAGTTGCAGCATGGTCAGGCCGGTTTCGCTCAGACGTTCTTCCGAGATGCGGATATTGACCACCTGCTCGTGAATGCCGTGCAGTTGCACTTTTTTCACGCCATCAACTGCCTTGATCCGCCGCTGTAATTCCCTGGCGTGGTCTTTCATCTCCGCCATGTTCATGTTGTCGCCATAGACCGCAAACAACATGCCGTAGACTTCGGAAAACTCATCCTGGACTATGCTGATCTGCGCCTGCATCGGCAGCTCCAGCTTCACATCTTCCACTTTGCGGCGCAGCAAATCCCACTGCTGCGGCAGTTCGTCAGAGTTCACCTTCTCTTTGAGATCAACAAAGATCATCGAGCTACCGGGACGGGACAGTGAGCGCAGTTTCCACAGCGACTCCATCTCCTCCAACTTGGTCTCGACCTTGTCAGTCACCAACTGTTCCACTTCCTTGGCATCGGCTCCTGGATAGAGAGTCACGATAACCGCGCTTTTAACCGTAAATGAAGGGTCTTCCAACTTCCCCAGATCAAAATAGGAGTAGATCCCGGCGATCATGCCAAGAATCGTGAAAAAAATGACAAAGGTTTTTTGTCTCAGTGCAAAGGTAGACAGATTCATGACTTAACCTGCGCCTCGCCCAATACCTCCACCTTGTGTCCATTTTCCACAAAGGCACCACCGGCCAAAATGATACGTTCACCTTGCTGGAGATCGCCGGAAACACAGATAGAGTCGTCGGTTTGACTCATGGCTTTAACCGCTACCGCCTTGGCATGCTCATTCACCACCCGATTAACATACAGCTGACTCTTTTGACTGGATACCGCCATCGCCGGAATACAAAACACCGGTGTTTTGCTGGCGTAAGGTAAGCTCACCGCCACATTGACCGCCTTTCCGGCGACCAACTGCTTGGGTGCTTGTTTCAGGGCAAAGGTCACTTCATAAGTGCGTTTGAGCCTATCGGGAACACTGGCAATCTGGGTGATCTCGGCCGCAACCGAACCTTCAGCATTGAACCAGGAGACTTCACCGTTTGCGCCCTGGCGTAGATTCCAAATTTGACTTTCAGAGACATCGACCACGGCATTAAGCGTGGTGGGTTGATGTATGGTGACTATCTGAGTGCCAACATCCACCAGCTCATATCGGTCGACAAAGCGCTTACCTATGACGCCGTCATAGGGAGCTTTGAGAGAGGTATAGGCCAGAGAGTCCTGGGCCTTTTTCAAAGATTGCTTCAACAGTTCGACACCCGCCTTGGCGCGGGCTTCGGCGCTGATAGCCCGATCCAGTTTGACCCCGGCTATCGCCTTATCATTAATAGCGGCGCGAACCCGCTTAAGTTCAATGGCTGCCAAACGATGTGCAGCCTCGGCCTCGCTGAGTCTGGCCTCAAGCTCCATCACACTGACCCGGAAGTCATGGGGATCCAGACGAGCGATGACTTGGCCCTTTTTAACCTGACTGCCTTCATCAGCCAAGATCTGCTCCAGTGTGCCCGGCACCCTAAAAGACAGCTCAGCCGTTTTGTCTGATTCCAGAATGCCACTGAACTGATGCACTCTATCACTGACCGGAGCCGGAAGCTCCATCACCTGAACCAGTGGAAGCGCGGTCGAGGCCGCCTGTGGCTGCTCACTGTTGCCACAACCCCACAGCATGAATACCACGCTGCTGCATAGCAGGCTTAACTTAAGCCCGGTCGGTTTTACTCTTGTCACTGCAATTTCCTAACTACTTGAATCAATTGCGGCACAGAGTAATGCCGAGCCATATTTAAAACAATAACATATATTTACACATCAATGTCATGAAATTCGTGACAATCTACAGATCCAACTTACGTGCTTCTTCAATAATACTGTCAATCAATAACCTGGCCGCATGGGTCATCCCCTTGCGGCTGGGATAAACCAACCAAACGTCATCAACATAAACTTCACACTCGGGCAGTACTTCTACCAACTCGCCCGATTTAACGTGTTCTGCAGCGCTCAGTTCAGCCAACAAACTGATACCTGCACCATTCATAACAGCATGTTTTACGTAGGAACTATTGTTGGAAATCAGCCGGCTATGGGTGCGGTACTCGCCCTGATTAAAAATCCATTTATCTTCCAGCTCACCGTTAGCCAAACGGTGAATGATCAAGGCGTGATTATCCAGATCATCTATCGATGTGGGCATGCCATGCTCCGCGATATAATCCGGGCTGGCATAGAGTTTTCGCAATCCTCTCATCAAAGGGCGGGCCACAAAGGAGCTGTCTTTCATCTCACCGATATGAACACAGGCATCCAGACCATAGGTCAAAATATCGTGGTATCCCAAGTTACTGACATGAGTTTCCAAAGTGATTAAAGGATAGGTTCGAAGGAATTCCTGCAACAGGTTGTGGGCGACAATATCGGCATCGCCAATTAAACCCAGTTTGACCGAGCCCGTTGGCATATTCCTTTGGTTCTTTATCGACTCATTTAACGACTCTAATCTGGGAATAATCTCCAGCAACTGCTGATAGTAGATTTCTCCGGTTGGCGTCAGAGTCAGCTTACGTGTGGTTCTGGTAAAGAGTTTGCTACCTAAGTCAGCCTCCAACTCACCAATACGGCGGCTGACATAGGCTCTTGGAACACCTATGGAACTGGCGGCTGCGGCAAAGCTGCCTAGATCCACAACCGATAAAAATAATCTGAGGTCGTCAATTTTCACTGTTTTCTTCTCATGCCAAACATAAGTTACACACTATGCCTCTAAGGAGACCAAGATGACAAATGTGGAATATCAACAGCTCAGATAACGCATGAGCATGGCTCCGCACTGCCTGTCACAATCCCACCGTCCTTTACTCATTGTAAGTCATTAACTCATAAAAAGGTGTTATTGAAGCCCTATCAAGCTCTACAGTTACAAAATAATTCAGTATAAATTCAAAAAACAACAATTGAACCTCAACGTTCTCACAAATCACAAACCGATAACCATACTTACATTATAAAAAATACACTTGTAAATAATATCGACCTATAAAAACTGGACGCGACAACGCCTCAGCTTGCTATTGGATTCTCATTAAACTACATTCAACACATAACAGATTAACATTTAATAAACTCGGCCACACCCTGACTGATTCAGCCTTATACATCCAACATTGAAAGCCTCAACCTTGGCTCTATAAACAATAATATATTCCAACACAATAAACACTTAACCTAAATATTACCCGCGAATTCAACTCCGAAGTGCACCACTCTCTAAATTAGGCTGCCTTGCGTAATTCATTGAATACCGCAATAGGTTGCCTGAAGCCGAGGCACTTTCTCGGTCTGGCATTTAATGCCCGTTCAATCTCACTAATTTGCCTATCTGTTACCGTCCGCAAATCGGTGCCTTTCCGTATGTATTGCCGCAGCAAACCGTTGAAGTTTTCATTCAGTCCGCGTTCCCAGGACGAATAAGGGTTAGCGAAGTAGACATCCGTTTTAAGCTTTTCTGCGACCTGTTCGTGGTCACAGAATTCGCTGCCGTTGTCCGCTGTGATAGTTCGAACATAACTTCGATATTTCCACAGCATGCCAACCATTGCCCGGGCCACATCGACTGCGCTTTTCGCTGGCACTTTGCGTATCAGGTACAGCTTACTTTTTCTCTCAACCAGGCTGACAATCGCGCCCGTACCTTGCTTGCCCAGAACC